>JAZULG010000062.1:0-3792 GCA_045603005.1 Acutalibacteraceae bacterium | reverse complement strand
TGTGTTGCCTACCGAATCAAGCTTATCGGTAATTTCGCGTACCGATTTATCAAGACCTGACATTTCTGCAATACCGCCCGCATTGTCAGCTATAGGTCCGTATGCGTCAACGGCAACTGTGATACCTGTTGTTGAAAGCATGCCTACCGCAGCAAGAGCAACACCGTAAATGCCGGTGCCGTCTCCGCCCGCTTTACAAACGTAATATGAAACGAAGATACCTACGCCGATAAGAAGTATGGGCATAGCAGTTGATTTAAGACCTACTGCAAGACCTGAAATAATATTTGTTGCCGAGCCCGTCTCACTCTGTTCAGCGATTTTCTGAACTGACTTATGAGCGTCCGAGGTATAAAACTCGGTAATAATGCCGATTACAGTACCTACGATAATACCGACAAGAATTGCGATACCGTAGCTGAAGGTACCCAGCATTACCTTGCTAAGAGCAATACCTGCCACGAGTACGATAACCGAAGCAACATAGGTTGCAGTTTTCAGTGACTTATGAGGATCACTCTTGCCGCCACGTACAAAGAAGGTTGCAAGAACAGAAGCAAGCACACCGATTGCCGCAATAATAAGAGGATAAAATGCTCCCATCTTGCTCTGTCCCGCAGGAGCAAACGCCGCAATACCGAGAGTGATTGCTGAAATAATCGCACCTGCATAGCTTTCAAAAAGGTCGGCGCCCATACCCGCAACGTCACCTACGTTATCACCCACGTTATCGGCAATAACAGCAGGATTTCTCGGGTCATCCTCGGGAATACCTGCTCCAACCTTACCTACAAGGTCGGCACCTACGTCAGCAGCCTTGGTATAAATACCGCCGCCAACACGTGCAAAAAGTGCGATTGCTGAAGCACCGAGGCTGAAGCCGAAGAGTACGTCAGCATTTTCAGTCACTGCATAGATGCCGGAAATACCGAGCACGCCGAGACCTACAACGCACATACCCATAACCGCACCGCCTGAAAAAGCTACAGAAAGAGCTGCCTTCATACCGCCATTCTGAGCGGCGTTGGTTGTTCTTACATTGGCACTTGTTGCAACGTCCATACCGAAGTAGCCTGCCGCAATGGAAAACAGCGCACCCATAAGGAAGCAGATTGCCGTTGTCCAGCTCAGAGCGAAGCCGATAGCAATAATAAGGGCAATTATAAAGAAAACAAGAATTTTGTACTCAGCAAAAAGGAAAGCCTTAGCACCAGAATGTATAGCAGAGGAAATCTCCTGCATTTTTTCGGTACCTACATCCTTCTTCTTGATTTTCACTGCAAGAGCAAAGGCGAAAACCAATCCGAGCAGACCCACAACGGGGATAATATAAGGAATATAGTTCATTAATTTTTCCATAAAATAGCTCCTCTCTTAATGAACTTTAAAGCACAAAAGCAAATGTACTTTTATATAACGAAGATAATAACATAAATATACAAAATTGTCAATTGACAGTGTAAAATTTTATGAAAAGTGTATCATTATCTCTATGCAGATTGCATATGTTATTTTATTATGGAATATTCCTCTCTGTTATACCGTTTATATTATATGCGGCTTTGATGTGTACTTTTAACGGATATTTTGTACAATTTTAATCATCGTGTTATATTTATCGATACTCTTTTATCGATATTTATACAGACTAAACAAAAATAAATGCACAAAATTAGTTAATAATCCGTTGTTTTTTTGGTTATTTTATGGTAATATATTAAATGTTAACGTCAAATAACTATAATTATTTGAATGTAGCAAAATTCGGGCTCTGTAATAATGGGGTCCAAGGAGGTAATGGAATTGAAATCCTACACAGTAAACAACATCAGAAATATCGCCATCGCGGGTCATACAGGTAAGGGTAAGACAGCACTTTCCGAAGCAATGCTTTACGTCGCAGGCGTAACAGACAGACTCGGTAAGGTTGCCGACGGTAACACAGTTATGGACTATGACGCAGAAGAAAAGAAGCGCCAGTGCTCCATTTCAACCTCTATGGCTTCTCTTGAATGGAGAGATACAAAAATCAATATCCTCGACGCTCCCGGTAAGTTTGACTTTGCCGGCGGTATGGCAGAAGCAATGCGTGCAGCAGACTGCGCAGTTATCGTTACATCAGCAGGCTCAGGCATCGACGTAGGTCTTGAAAAAGCTATCAAGGCCGCTGACCAGAGAGGTATTGCAAAATTCTTCGCAATCACCAAGGTTGACTCAGACAACCGTGATTTCTATAAAACCTTTGAAGCTCTCAGAGCTGAGCTCGGCAACAAGCTTTGCCCCGTTGTTGTTCCCTATATGAACGGCCCCGTTTGCGAAGCCTTCGTAAACCTCTGCTCAAACAAGGCCTTCAAATATCCCAACGGTCGTCCTCAGGAAATCGACCTTGTTTCCGACGACAACATCACAAACATGAGAGCAGTTCTTGAAGAGGCTGTTGCAACTGTTGACGAAGAGCTTATGGAAAAGTTCTTTGAAGGCGAGCCTCTTACAAAGGAAGAAATCATCGCAGGTCTTACAAAGGGCGTTGAGACCGGTGAAATCTGGCCCGTATACGCTTGCTCAGCAACTAAGGTTGACGGCTGTGATATGCTTCTTGACGCTATCATCTATTCAGCTCCCTCACCCGACAAGGCAAAGCCCGAGCTTGCAACAGACGGTGACGGCGAAGCTATCGAGGTTGCCTGCAAGGCAGACGGACCTCTTGCCGCACTCTGCTACAAGACCATCGCTGACCCCTTCGTTGGTAAGATGAGCTTCGTTAAGGTTATTTCAGGTAAAATTACTGCTGACACTCCCTGCTACAACGCAAGAACAGGCAAAACTCAGAGAATGGGTAAGCTCGTAGCAGTAAAGGGCATCAAGCAGGAGGATATTTCCGAAATCACAACAGGTGATATCGGCGTTATCACAAAGCTCGACGACCTTGCAACAGGCGACACTATCTGCAGTGCAAAGGATATTATCAACCTTGCACCCGTAGACTTCCCCGCTCCCTCACTTTCAATGGCAGCTATCGTTAAGAAGAAGGGCGAAGAGGATAAGGTTGCTTCAGGTCTTCGTAAGATTTCCAGTGAAGATCCCACCGTTGTATTCGCAACAAACAACGAAACCGGCGAAATGGTTATTTCAGGTCTCGGCGAACAGCATCTTGAGGTTGTTGTTTCAAAGCTTAAGACAAAGTACGGCGTTGAAATTGACCTTAAGGTACCCAGGGTAGCATACAGAGAGACAATCCGCAAGTCATGTCAGGTTCAGGGACGCCACAAGAAGCAGTCCGGCGGTTCAGGTCAGTTCGGTGATGTATTCATCCGCTTCGAGCCTCATACAGAGGATCACCTTATCTTCGAGACAGAGGTTGTCGGTGGCTCAGTTCCCAAGAACTTCTTCCCCGCAGTTGAAAAGGGTCTTCAGGAAGCTATCCTCAAGGGTCCCCTTGCAGGTTATCCCGTTGTTGGTCTTAAGGCTGTTCTTTATGACGGTTCATACCATCCCGTTGACACAAACGAAATGGCGTTCAAGACCGCAGCTAAGATCGCTTACAAGAACGGTATGGCTCAGGCCAACCCCGTAATTCTCGAGCCTATCGGTGAATTAAAGGTTTATATGCCCGACGCTAACCTCGGCGACATCATGGGCGACATTACAAAGCGCCGTGGCCGTGTGCTCGGTATGGGCGCCGCAGATGAGCCTAAGATGCAGGAGCTTGTTGCTGAAGTACCTATGGCCGAAATGGGCGACTTCTCCGTAACTCTCCGCTCTGTAACCGCAGGCAGAGGCTACTTCACACTC
>JAZULG010000061.1:0-2644 GCA_045603005.1 Acutalibacteraceae bacterium | reverse complement strand
ACCGCCTGTGAATGCCTTCTTGATCTTCATACCGGAGTCATCAAGACCTGCACCGAGGTACTTCATATATTCCTTCTTACCGCCTACGCCGCCTGCACCGGGATAACCACCGGCAATAACCTTACCGAAGATTGTAAGGTCAGGAGAAACACCGTAGTAGCCCTGAGCACCTGCCATACCGATACGGAAGCCTGTAACAACCTCATCGAATACAAGGAGAGCGCCATACTTACGGCAAAGTCTCTCAACGCCCTTGTTGAAGTCATAGGGAACGGGAGTTGTACCGCTTTCGGGGCCGATAGGCCCAATGAATACAGCAGCTGTACCGCCACGGAAGAGGTTTGCACGGAGCTTTCTCTCGAGATCGTCAAGATCGCCGGGGAAGAATTCCTGTGTATGCTTGAAGAGGTAAAGCGGAACACCGCTTGCCTGTGTGAACTTTGAACCGGGAACACGGATACCGTAACCTAACTGATCTGACCAGCCGTGGTATGCGCCACCCATTTTGATGATGTTCTTCTTGCCTGTTGCAAGACGAGCAACACGAACTGCAGTCATACAAGCCTCAGTACCTGAGCCCTGCATACGGAACATATCAACAGTTTCAACACTGTCGGAGATTTTCTTAGCAAGCTTATATTCAAACTCGTGGAAGAGACCTGTTGAAGGACCGCAAGTATTGAGAAGATCAATAACCTGGTCTCTTACTACCTTGGGATTGGAGCCGAGAACTGTAGGACCACCTGCCTGGAGGAAGTCAAAATACTCGTTGCCGTCAATGTCGTAAAGCTCCATACCCTCAGCCTTTGTGAATACGAGGGGGAAGGGATAGTTGAAAGCAAGGTTGTGCTGAACGCCGCCGGGGATAACCTGCTTAGCTTCTGCAATCATCTCCTTACTCTTGGCACATTTCTTGTCGTAATACTCTTCTTCGTATTTTTTAAGAACGTCCGGTTTAATTGTGTAAATCGGCTGTTTGATGAGATCGTCAAGCTGTCTGTTTATGGCAGCAGCGTCATGATACTCACTGATAGCAAATCTTGTGTCCATTTTGTAGTACCTCCTTAGAGTGAATTGATATTCACCTAATATTATACTATATAATATTGGTTTGTCAAGGAAAAACGAGACCATATTTGAAATAGTGTGAAAAACCACCAAAAACAAAAAGCCTGTTTTATGCACTATTTTTGCGAAAATCGTCACTTTTGTGCGAAATTGACTAAAAAAAGCCGTGACGGAGAATTATACAAAACCAAGTTAAAAATATAGCGCATATTTGTTGACATTGCACCATACTTTTGTTAAAATATAATGGACTACAAATCAATTTATGAAGGAGGAGTTTGATTTGCAAAATCTTATGGATTCAAAAACTCTCGCGTACATAAATATGTATGCAATCCTCGGTACTTTGGAAAATCTCTGTGAGATAGTTCCGGAGGCTTCCGAGTTGCTTCAGGGTCAGAAGCCTATCTCTATCGGTCTTGAGGTTAAGGGCGGACCCTCTGCTACTCTGTACTTCAAGAACGGCAAGTGTCGTATGGAGCAGGGTGTAAGCAACTGCGATGTTAAATTACCCTTCTCAAGCTGTGAGAAATTCAACGGCCTTATTGACGGTACAGTTACTCCCATCCCCTCAAAGGGCTTTACCCACATAGGCTTCCTTCTCAAGAAGTTCACAGCCCTCACTGATATACTTACAAAGTATATGAGAGCATCCGAGGAGGATCTTCAGGATCCCGTATTCTTTGAGAGAAGCACAACTCTTATGCTTTACACCATCGGTGTTGCTATCGCTCAGATAGGCAACAACGATGAGATAGGTAAGTTCAGTGCCAAGGCTATCGAGGACGGTAGCGTTTACATCGGCATCAAGAACGGCCCCGCAGTTGAGCTCGTTTGTAAGGATCACCGCCTTGTTACTCTCAAGAAGGCTCCTACAGCATATCGTTCAGCTATGATCTTCGAGTCAATCGAAACAGCAAGAGCGCTCTTCGACGGCAAGGTTAACGCCCTCGCTTGTATCGGTACAGGCAAGATCGAGATGCACGGTCTCGTTAGTATGCTCGATAACGTTAACAGAATACTCGACAGAGTAGCATTATACATAGGATAAGGAGGTAGCGTCATGAGTAAGAAATTCCCTTTATACAATAATACTAATTCCGACAAGTGGTACGACAGAGCTACCAAGGTTATCCCTGCAGGTGTTTACGGTCACTTAGGTCCTGCAGAAGGTCAGTTTATCCCTGTAAACAGATGGCCCCGATTCTCCGAGAAGGCAAAGGGCACATATTTCTGGGATGTTGACGGCAACCAGTATATCGACTATATGTGTGCATACGGTCCCAATATCCTCGGCTACGGCGATGAGGATGTTGACGCTGCCGCTATTGAGCAGATTAAGCTCGGCAACTGTACAACATCTCCCTCCAAGATTATGGTTGAGTGTGCAGAGCTTCTCGTAGATACAGTTGCAAGTGCAGACTGGGCATTCTTCGCAAAGAACGGTAACGATGCTACACAGGGTGCTATCCTTACTGCCCGTGCACATACACACAGAAAGAAACTCATTTTCTTCAACAACTTCTATCATGGTGTTTCTCCCATGGTACAGAAGATTGACTATCCCGGTGTTACA
>JAZULG010000060.1:0-3092 GCA_045603005.1 Acutalibacteraceae bacterium | reverse complement strand
CCTCTGATTATAGATACTATTTTTTTAATTTTATCATCTTAAAGAACAAATATCAACCGCTTTGGAAGATTTTTATTATAAAACAACAGCTTTATGCGTAAAAATCACTTGACAAAATAGGTTTAAGGTGTTATTATGTTTTTGTAAACAAACAATTAACAAAAGGAGTGACTGTAATGGAAGAAGTTCTCAGCCTCATCCAGATGATATTTGATACAATAGTTAAGTACTTTTCTCTTATCTTCGGTAAGGGTGAAACAGAAGAATAAAGGTAATCAGATACGTTAAAAGCAACTGCGTTGTGCAGTTGCTTTTTTTGTTTGTCCTATAGATTTAATCAATATAAATGTCTCTTATTCCCTCAAGAGCTCTTATTGAAGATATCGTAAGATTCAGGCTTTCCTCATCTCTGGGAAAAACAACCGCCTTCATAACTATAGCATCGCTGCTTCTCTTTTCGGCGGAAATATCGGCATAAAGCACCTCAAGTGTATGAAGATTTCCTCCGTACCTTTTTACAATCGCACCTATGTCAGCCGCCTGCTTTGACATATTCTCAGCTTCGATATAAATATTCTTCGCAGGTGAGCCCTTGGAAATAAACCTTTTGAAGTTATTAAGGGTTAGATAGATAAAAACTGTTGCGATAAATGCGCCCGTATAATAGCCTCCGCCGACGGCAAGACCTATGCAGGAAACTGCCCAGAGCGATGCGGCAGTGGTAAGACCCTTAACGGAAAATCCCTCACGAAGAATGGTGCCGGCACCGAGAAAGCCGATACCGCTGATTACCTGAGCGCCGAGTCTTGTGGGGTCAAAGTTTCCGAGTCCTTCAAATTCTCTGAAAATATAACCGGACGTCATCATAACAAGTGCCGAGCCTACCGCCACAAGAATATGCGTCCTGAAGCCTGCAGGTCTGTGCGAATGCTCTCTTTCAAACCCTATGATTCCGCTGAAAACAATAGCAAGCACCATTTTGACAACAGCATCAAGAGCGTATTGCACTTCACTGTATTCAAAAAAAGCCTTGACAGCCTCAATTATACCGTTCATAGCCCTTCACTCCTTTGATAATGATTATATCACTGTTTGCCGAAAAAAGCAAACATAATATAATTCTGAAGGTTTTTATATTTTTATTTTAAACTTGATTATAGAAAAATATTGTTGTATAATAACTGTATATTCCATTTTAACCGAAAGGAGATTCATTATGGCAGCAAATAAGGTTAAATTAAACATCGCCGGCGCTCAGTATTCCATTCTCGCGGAGGAGGATGTAAAATACGTTCAGCTTCTTGGCAAGGAGCTTGACCTGAAAATGGCTGAAATTATGAAATCCAATTCAAGAATTTCAACAACTCAGGCGGCTGTTCTCTGCGCGCTTGATTACGCCGATGCAGCGGCAAAGGCTACTGATACAGCTGACAGGCTCCGTGATCAGATAAAGGACTATCTTGACGATGCTTCATCAGCAAAAAGCAAGGCTGACTGGGCAAGACACGAAACAGATAACCTCAAGAAGGAAAACGAAGCTCTCAAGACCGAAAATGCAAGACTCAAGGCAGAGCTCAACAAGATTCTCAGCGATATAAAATGAGAAGGAACGATATAGAAATACTTGCCCCCGCCGGCTCCTTTGAAAGTGTAAAAGCAGCCGTACGCTCGGGTGCCGATGCAGTATACTTCGGTACCAAGCAGTTCAATGCGAGAGCAAAGGCTGACAACTTCACCGACGAAGAGCTCGGTGAGGCGGTTGACTATTGCCACGCCCGCGACGTAAAGGTCAACATCACAATGAACACTCTTATAAGCAACTCAGAGCTTCCCGATGCTCTCAAGGTAGTTGAGCACGTTTGCAAATCAGGAGCAGACGTGCTTATTTTACAGGACTTAGGTCTAGCGAGCCTTGTTTCCCGTACTGCCCCCGATATTGAGCGTCACGCCTCGACTCAGATGTCAGTACAGACTCTCAGCGGTGTGCGTCTTCTCGAGGAGCTCGGCTACAGCCGTGTGGTGCTCCCCCGCGAGATGACAAAAGATGAGATAAAAAATATAACTGACAACTGCAAAGCAGAAACGGAAATCTTTGTTCACGGTGCTCACTGTATGAGCGTTTCAGGTCAGTGCTATATGAGTGCGATGTTCGGCTCAAGAAGCGGCAACAGAGGTATGTGCGCTCAACCCTGCCGTCTTCCCTTCTCCGTTCCCGACGGTACCGGCTATGACCTGAGCCTTAAGGATTTATCTCTTATTGAAAAGCTCGGAGATATAAAGGCTCTCGGTGTTGACTCTCTCAAAATTGAAGGCAGACTTAAGCGTCCCGAATATGTCGGTGCGGCAGTAAGCTGCGTAAAGGGTGCCCGTGACGGGGGCGAAAATCCCGACCTCAAGGAAAAGCTCCGTGCAGTATTCTCCCGCTCGGGCTTCACATCGGGGTACTTTGACAACAACCGGGGAAGAGATATGTTTGGCATAAGAAAGAAGGAGGATGTCACCGCCGCATCGTCGGATGTACTTAAAAAGCTCTCCCTTCTTTACGATAAGGAGCAGCCTCTCATAGCTGTTGACTTCTGTCTCACCGTTGCGGAAAATGAAAAGGTATCACTCTCCGCCTCAGCCCTCGGAATCAACTGCTTCGTCACCGAGGATTATATCCCCGAGAAGGCAATAAACAAGCCTATGACCAAGGAGGGTCTTTCGGAAAGACTTGCAAAATGCGGCGGCACACAATTTTTTGCCGACAAAATCGAAATCGACCTCGACGAGGGTCTTATCGTACCCGCAAGTGTGATAAACAACCTTCGCAGAAAAGTACTTTCAGAGCTCGAAAACAAGCTCACAAATGTAAAGGTTAACAACTTTACAGACATCAAAATAAAAACCGCCTCATCAGAGCGGAATTCACCGCTTAAATACAACATTATCGTTTCGGATATCGGTCAGATTCCCGATAATCTCGAAAATGTTGAAAACCTTTATATTCCTCTCAATGTTGAGGAAAACTCGGTGGAAAAGTTGAAAAACCTGCCTGTTTCCTTAGGAATTCAGCTTCCGAGAGGCATTTTCGGCATGGAAAAGGCAGTGGA
>JAZULG010000059.1:0-6888 GCA_045603005.1 Acutalibacteraceae bacterium | reverse complement strand
TCATTAAGGGCGGGAGTTTCAACCTTTACGTAACCTAAATCGTGGATGTCACAGCCCCTTGCGATGCTCTCCTTAAGTCTGAGATAGTTGAGGTAGTGGCTTGAGCGGGTGTTGTTTCTTATAACGTTTCTCGTGCCGCCGAAAAGGCATGAACCCATTCCTGCGTAGTATATTGAAAGACCGCCTGCTACGCAGATACAGGTTTCCTTTGTGAATTCCTCAGCCTCTGCCATTCTTTTTTCAAAATGCTCGGTCTGCTTGTCGGCACTGTCGATGATTTCCTGAAGCTGACGCTTCTTTTTCTCGTGAGCAGTTTCAAGCTGAGAAAGAGCCTCCTCTTTTTTCTGAAGTCTTTCTGCCTGAAGCTTTCTGTCAAGCTCCTTATCGTAATAAACAAGCTTAAGGTCACTGTAACCTTCAAATTCCTTGAGAAGCTTGAGACAGTAATCTCCGTTTCTTTCAACGAAGCTGTCTCTTTCGCTTGTGTCACGCATAACCGCCATAAAGTCATCCATAATTGAGGGGTCTTTTTCAATATCGGCGGCGGTAAAGGTCTTTGCAACAAGACCTCTCTGTTCACCGATTCTGATACTGTAGCGTACGCCCTTGTCGCACTTTTTAAGTATCTTTTCAGCTTCAAGCTGTACTCCGTTTTCCTTGAGAGGAATAAAAAGCTGTACGGGCTGCTTATAGGTATAGTTTTCGATAGATGTGTTAAGCTCATAGCCCATATCGGTGAGCACCTTATGCATATCGTGTCCCTCTTGCTTCTCTGCACCGTTGATACGAAGGGATATCATCGGGTCTGTGATGAAGCAGGTTGCACCGTTTTTCTTCATCTCGCCCTTTATGAAGGCGGTGAATTCCTCTAATAGCGCAGTATTACTATAGTCACAGACCATACCGCCCGAGGCGTACCATATTTTACCTGCAACGGGGAGGCTTCTTTCCATAACGAGTGTGGCAAGCACCTGAGCTCCCTTTTCGTCAAAGCCGCCGTAGTAGCGGCAGTTCCATGTGGTTTTTACCTTCTGCCAGCGTGAGCACTGAATGTACTGTCCGCCGTTATTGCAGATAAATTCGTCATATGCCTTCAGGTCATCCTGAATTCTGAAAGTATACATAAATCAGCCCTCTTTTCTCATTTCGAGCCCCTTCATAACCTCGTCTCTTTCGTTGAAGGGGATTTTTTCACCGTTTATTTTCATATAGTTTTCGTGTCCCTTACCTGCAAGGATGATAATATCACCGGCTTGGGCAGTTTTCATTGCATAATGTATCGCTTCGGCTCTGTCGGGTATTATAACATATTCACCCTTACAGTAGGAGGCGATTTCCTCGCAGATTTTCCTCGGGTCCTCACTGTCGGGGTCGTCACTTGTGATAACGGAAAGGTCGCTCATTTCACCCGAAACGGTGCCGAGCTCCTCTCTGCGGCATTCGGTTCTTCCGCCAACCGAACCGAAAAGGGAGATGATTCTGTTGTGCTCATAGCTTTCTGCTGTTTGGATTATGCTTTTAAGGCTTACGCCGTTGTGAGCGTAGTCTATTATAACGGTGAAGTCCTCACCGGTTTCAACAATTTCGCCTCTGCCCTTTACGAAAACAGACTCGAGCCCTTTTTTGTAGTCCTCCTTAGGAAGACCCATATCCTCGGCAATGGCTATTGCAACGAGACTGTTATAGGCGTTTACATCACCGGGAAGAGCAACTCTGTAGCTTTCTTCCTTGCCGCCGCAGACCGCTTCAAAGCCCATAGCAAGGCGGTTGCCGAGCTTTTCCTTACGCATAGAGGTAAGGCAGTAGTCAGCCTTACTGTCACTTCCGTAGGTGAGTACGGGACAGGTGCAGGTATTTATAACTCTTTCTGAGAAGGGGTCATCAATATTTATAACCGCCTTTTGACACATTGGGAAAAGCTGAGTTTTCCAGAAGGCGTATTCCTCGAAGGAAGCGTGCTCGTTTGTGCCGATATGGTCGGGATAGAGATTTGTAAACACGCCGTAAGCAAATTCCGTACCCTCAACGCGGTGAGCCTTGAGACCGAGAGAGGAAACCTCGATAGCCGCCGCTTTACAGCCTCCGTCAGCCATAAGACGGAGCATTTTCTGCAACTCGTAGCTTTCGGGTGTGGTGTTTACCGTGGGAAGTACGGTATCGCCGTAAAAAGCGCCTACGGTACCGATAATTCCGCACATTATGCCCGCCTCTTCAAGGGCAAATTTTACGATATGGGCAACTGTTGTCTTGCCCTTTGTACCCGTGATACCGATAACCTTTATATCCTTTGACGGATTGCCGAAGAAGCTGCAGCTCATTTTTGCGAGAGCCGAGCGGGTATTCTCTGTTTTTATTATTATTGCATCGTCGGGAAGGTCAACGTCCTTACTGCAGACAAAAGCTCTGCTGCCCTTGTCATAAGCACTGCGGGCATACTTGTGTCCGTCGGCAAAGGCACCCTCGAGGCAGACGAAGACAATATCTTCTCCCGCTTTTCTCGAATCGTAGGCGATATCCTTTATATCAATATCGGGAAAGCTCTTGCATATATAATCAATGTCTCTGAGAATTTCTTTAAGCTTCATACATTACCACTCCATGCTTCACCGTCTTTGAGAAGAGCCTTCTGTCTTCTGACCTCGGCTCTTTCTTCCTTCCACGCCTTACGCCTTTCCTCCTTGCCTTTACCGTAAAGACCTACCTTACGGAAGGCTTCGGCAAACATGGCGATAAGACAGCCGAGGGTACCGACGATAAGGTCTACCATTGTGTCTGTGAGTCCGTATGCCTCGGGAAGATGACCGTGCTGCATTGTAAAGCCGTAAAGGCGGTCCATTGTGAATTCGTAAAACTCCCAGCCCACAAGAATCGCAACACCGAAGCCCAGACCGAACATCGCCTGAACGGAAACCTTTATGGGATGCTTTTCACCCTGCATAAGTCCGCAGAGGATAAAGCCGCCGGTGGTTGCAAGGTAGCCTGCAAAGCAGTGCTCGGGAAGGTCAATGCCCGTAAAGTCGGTACGTGAATTGAGGGTTGTACCCACAACGCAGCCGAAGCAGATGAAGATGTTGAGCATAGTCTGAAGGTAGCTCGGAAGCTTTTTTATAAAGGTCTTTCCCGGAGCAAACTGGAATATATCCCACAGGTGGGTGAAAATTATGGCAAAGGATGCCTGAATAAAATCAGAGGTATATCCGTAAAGAAGCCCCCACACGCCCCAGATGAAAAGGGCAAGGCGGCAGCCCCACCAGATAAGCTGCTCTGTTTTTGATATTTTAGGGATTCTGTTTAGTTTTTTCATATATGAAACCTTTCCTGCATAAAAAAATCGGGAATCAAAGCACAATTCATATTATTATATCACAAAGGGATGGCTTTGGCTATATTTTAAGCGAAAAATATTAAGAATAAATTGTTGTTGACAAAGTGAAAAAGGAATGCTATAATCCGATTGACATATAAATATTACTAGGGGTGCTGATTTTAATCGGCTGAGATTATACCCATAACCTGATGCGGATAATACCGACGTAGGCTGTGTAAGAGTTGATTTATAAGTACCCGCAGTTTTTGCGGGTATTTCTTTTTGCCGGCAGAGTGCTCTTTGTAATCACCGCAGTATTTTTGTATGTGAAAAAACAAAGAAAGGAGTTTTCTTATGAAGGCAAGTGTTGCAATTCAGGTGCTTCCCGATGCGGAAAGCACGGAAAAGCTCATTTATATTGTTGACAGAGTGATAGAGTATATTGCTTCAACGGGGCTGAATTATTTTGTAGGTCCCTTTGAGACAACAATAGAAGGCGACAGCTACGATGAGCTTATGGAGATAGTGAAAAACTGTCAGAAGGTTGCTCTTAAGGCGGGCTGCAGCAGTGTAAGCGCTTATGTAAAAATCCGCTATAATGAAAACGGAGTGTTGACAATTGACGAAAAAACTTCAAAGCATAATAAATAAGGCGGCTCCGCTTGTTTCTCTTGCGGTGCTTGGTTGCTTATGGTTTTTTGCAAGTGAAAAGGAGCTTATTGAGAGCTATATGCTGCCTTCTCCTGCAGAGGTGGGCAAAGCCTTTATAAACGAATTGCCCATACTGATGGAGCATACCGCTGTTACCGTTCAGGAGGCAATATACGGTCTTCTTATCGGCATAGCCTTCGCTTTTGCCGTTGCTGTGCTTATGGATGCAGTACCTTTTTTAAAGGTGGCTCTTTATCCCGTGCTCGTTATAAGCCAGACTATACCCACAATAGCGATTGCACCCCTTCTCGTGCTGTGGATGGGCTTTGATATGACACCAAAAATCACCCTTGTGGTACTCACTACCTTTTTCCCCATAGCGGTATCACTGCTTGACGGATTTCAGAGTGCCGACAAGGACGAAATCAATCTTCTTCGCAGTATGGGTGCAGGCAGAGTGCAGATATTCCGCCATATAAAGCTTCCCGGCGCGGGAGAGCAGTTTTTCTCAGGACTCAAGGTTTCCGCCTCTTATGCTATTGTGGGTGCGGTTATCTCCGAGTGGCTCGGCGGCTTCGAGGGCCTAGGCGTATATATGACAAGGGTAAAGCAGGCCTATGCTTTTGATAAAATGTTTGCGGTTATTATACTCATTTCCCTGCTTTCACTTGTATTGATGGCGATTGTCTCTCTTCTCAGAAAAATTACCATGCCTTATCTTGATAAATAAAGAAAGGAAGATTTATGTGAAAAAAGTATTATCCGTAATACTCTCAGCAGCAATACTTTTCTGCTTGTCCGCTTGCGGCGGAAAAACTGATACAGACGGACTTTATGAAATAACCCTTTGCCTTGACTGGACACCTAACACCAATCATACGGGCTTCTTTGTTGCCGACGCTCTCGGCTACTATAAAGATGCCGGCATAAAAATAAAAATAGTTCAGCCTCCCGAGGACGGTGCAGAGCTTATGACCGCATCAGGTCAGGCACAGTTCGGTGTTTCCTTCCAGGATTCTCTTGCAGGTGTTTTCACAAGACAGCAGTCAATGAAAATCACTGCAGTTGCAGCTCTTTTACAGCACAACACATCAGGTGTAATTTCAAGAAAGGGTGAAGGCGCCCATACACCTGCAGGTCTTGAGGGTATGAAATATTCCACCTGGAACAGTCCGATTGAGCTTGCTATGATAAAGGAGCTTATGACAGCCTACGGTGCAGATTATGAAAGTCTTCAGCTTGTACCCTCGGTAACAAACGAGGCTCAGGCACTTAAAAACAAGGACATCGATGCCGTGTGGATTTACTACGGCTGGGCAGGCATCTCCTGTCAGCAGCAGGGACTTGATTTCGATTACTTCGCATTCAAGGATATAGACCCGGTTTTCGACTACTATACTCCCGTACTTATTGCAAACGATGACTTCATGAAAAATGAGCCTGAGAAGGCAAAGGCGTTTATCGAGGCAACAAGAAAAGGATATGAATATGCGGTACAAAACCCCGAAAAGGCGGCCGAATATCTCATATCGGGAGACACAACAGGCTCACTCAGAGGCAGCGAGGCTTTCGTTACCGCAAGCCAGAAGTGGATGTCAGAGCAGTACATCGCCGAAGCAGAGAGCTGGGGCGTTATTGATGCTGACCGCTGGGACAGCTTCTACGAATGGCTTTATGAAAATAAGCTTATAGAAAATCCCATAGCCAAGGGTTATGGCTTTACCAATGAATTTCTGATTTAAGGTGACATATTATGAAAAAGCTTGTCGCCTCGGAGATATCCGTGGCATTTGACGGTGAAAAGATAATAGAGGACGTATCCCTCTTTCTTAAGGAGGGAGAGATAGTATCCCTTTTAGGCGTCAGCGGAAGCGGAAAGACTACGGTTTTCAACGTGCTTTCAGGTATAATAAAGCCGCAGACGGGCAAGGTGCTTCTTGACGGAAAGGATATTACGGGCAAGCCGGGCAGAGTAAGCTATATGCTGCAGAAGGATATGCTTCTCAGACATCGGAACGTACTTGACAATGTAAGCCTGCCTCTGATTCTCAGAGGTATGGGAAAAAAAGAGGCAAGGGAAAAGGCAAGACCTCTGTTTGCCGATTTCGGCCTTGAGGGAACTGAAAAAAAATATCCCAATGAGCTTTCGGGAGGAATGAGACAGAGGTGCGCACTGCTTCGTACTTATCTTACGGGGGCAGATGTGGCGCTTCTTGATGAGCCCTTCAGCGCTCTTGATACTCTTACAAAGGCATCGGTTCACCGTTGGTATCTGGATATTATGGAAAAGATAAAGCTTTCCACGGTTTTTGTCACACACGATATCGATGAGGCGGTACTGCTTTCCGACAGGGTATATATTCTCTCAGGTAAGCCCGGACGGATAACCGATGAGATTAAAATTGACCTGCCGAAGCCGAGAGACCCGCTGAGCGAGGAGTTTATCAGGTATAAAAGAGATATTGTTTCAAAAATATTTTAACGTGAAAGTCCGACCTGCCGTGTCGGACTTTTGCTTTTTAACCTTTACGTTTTACGTTGCTTTTATGCGGGCTTTACTCGGCATAAAAAGGGAAGGCTTAATCTTTTTCACCTTAATGCTTCGGGGATGCTTTTACCGTGGTAACGCTCATGCCGCTATGGCACATCCTTTGTCCGGAGCGACAAAGGATGCAAAGCGCTCTTTTATCATAGCACGAACAAGCATCTTTACAGACAGATGCAGCCCACCTGCAAAATGCCTACTCCGCAGCGATCAGGTTGTGCCTTGTCTTGTACACCAAGGCTTCGACAAGACTGATACCGCAGATGCCTGACGATGGCAAAAGGTCTGATGTTTTCTTAAAGGTGTAGTCCGCCTGCGTATGCATTTTCAGGCAGCGGGGAACGTCCGTAATGCATTTGGAAATAAAGCTTGATAAAAACAGAAA
>JAZULG010000058.1:0-2495 GCA_045603005.1 Acutalibacteraceae bacterium | reverse complement strand
CCTATGATTACACCTCTCTTACTTCAGATAAAGACATATCAAAGAGTGTTGAAGCACCCTTTACACCGCTGAAGGAGATAAGGGATATCTGTAAAAAGTACAGAGTTTTTTCCTGGGGCAAGCTTAAAAAGAGCGAAGAGTTTATCCTTGATGCTCCCGTAAGCAGTATTTATATTTCTACGGGAGAGGTAGAGTATTCCTTCAGCAATATGGACGAGATACCCGAAAACGCTTGGGGAATAACAACGGAGATTTACAATGTTATGAAAAGCTATATAGAAGGAGTTGATTAAATGTCAACCTTATTGGAGCAGAAGTGTCCCCGCTGCGGCGGTGCAATAGAATTCAATGCAGGAACACAGAAGTTGAAGTGTCCCTACTGCGATGCTGAGTTTGATATTGATGCAATAGATCAGGCGGAACAGTCTGCGGCAAATATGGGGCAGGACAATTTTGAATGGAGTTCACAGGGTGCTCAGTGGCAGCCGGACGAAATAAACGGAATGAGCGTTTATGTATGTAAATCCTGCGGCGGAGAAATAGTAGCCGATGCAACAACGGGTGCAACAACCTGTCCTTACTGTGATAATCCCGTTGTTATGACGGGACAGTTTGCAGGCGGTCTGAAGCCTGACCTTATCATACCCTTCAAATATGATAAAAAGGCGGCAAAGGAAGCACTTAACAGGCATATTGCATCAAAGAAAATGGTGCCGAAGATTTTCAAGGACCAGAATCATATTGAAGAAATCAAGGGCGTATATGTACCACATTGGCTTTTTACAGGTACAGCAATAGCAGATGCGGAGTTTACTGCAGAAAGGGTACGCTCCTGGTCAGACAGCAATTATAACTATAAAGAAACCTCCTACTTTAACTGTCAGCGAAGCGGTAATATGAATTTTGCCAACATTCCCGTTGACGGCTCATCAAAAATGGATGACACCCTTATGGAGTCAATCGAGCCCTTTGACGTCAGGGAGGCGAAGTCCTTCAGCACCGCCTATATGGCAGGCTATCTTGCCGATAAGTATGATGTCGGTCTTGAAGCGAGTATTCCGAGAGCTAACGAAAGAGTAAAAAACAGTGTTGAATCTGCTCTTGAAAGAACAGTTACCGGCTATAACGTGGTTTTACCAAAGTACTCTCAGGTAAATATTGCAAACGGATCATATGCCTATGCTCTTTATCCCGTATGGATTCTTAACACAACCTGGAACGGTAAAAAATATACCTTTGCCATGAACGGTCAGACAGGCAAGTTTGTCGGTGACCTTCCTCTTGATAAGTCTGCCTTCTGGAAGAAGGTTGCAATGTTTACACCGATTATGAGCGCTGTAGCATACGGTATCATCTGGGCGCTGGGAAATATGTAAGGAGGGGAAAATAATGAAAAACAGAATTTTATCGGTTTTAGCAGTAATTGTCCTTTGCCTTATGATTATAATTCCCGTTTCAGCAGCAGATGTACACATATTCGATCAGACGGGTGCCATATCTGCCGGAGAAGAAAAAACTGAAGCTGTACTCACAGACAGAACCTGTCCTCTTGTTGCGGATAACGCTGATGTGCTTACCGATGCTGAAGAAGCGGACCTTACGGCGAAGCTTGAAGCTCTGGGCAGTGAGCACGGCCTGGAAATCGGTGCAGTAACAGTTGACAGCTATGAGGGTAAAGACCCTCAGACCTTCGCTGATGATTTCTATGATGCCAACGGCTACGGTTACGGTGAAAATGACGACGGTATTATTGTCGTTTTCAACACAGGTGAGGGCGACGGCAACCGTAATATCGCCATTTCAACTCACGGTACAGGTGATGACCTTCTTACCGATAATGAAATCAGCGTTATTATCGAAATGATGACAGGTCCTATCAAAAACGGTGACTTTAAGGGAGCATTTGATAGCTTTGCGGTTGAATGTGAAAAAGCAATTGACCCGAGCATTTCAATTATCTGGATTCCCGTGAGCATCCTGATAGGCTTCGGTCTTGCTTTTCTTATTGTCAAGATACAGGCATCAAAGCTCAAAACTGTAAGAGCTCAGGTCGATGCTGCAGATTATGTGGGTAATGTTATGCTTACAGCTCAGTATGATAACTTTATGTATAAAAATGTTACAAGCTCACCGAAGGCTAAGAGCAGTTCGGGTGGCTCGACTCATACAAGCTCCTCAGGCCGTACTCACGGTGGCGGAAACAAGAGCTTCTGATAAACAAATTAAACGGTGTATAATTATTGTACACCGTTTAATGCTTAGAAAGGATGAAAAAATATGGCAAAGAAAATTATTGGTATAGTATTGATTGTTATCGGTGTCTTCACCGCTTTTTTAGGCATCAAGGCAATGGTGCAGGCTCCCGAAACTGCTGAAAAATTAAAAGAAGCAGTTTATGTTGCCGATGCTAAGATTTATCCCGAAAATGAGGGCAAGATTGTTATCGTACCCGGTAAGATTGAAGCTGAGCTTCCTTTGGTTGATGTGAAAACAGG
>JAZULG010000057.1:0-11641 GCA_045603005.1 Acutalibacteraceae bacterium | reverse complement strand
AGAAAGGGAGGAAAAGTAAATGTACGAAACAACACCGTTCTTCTACGGCACAGGCCGCAGAAAGAAGTCAATCGCAAGAGTACGTGTATATGCAGGTACAGGCAAGATCATCATCAACGACAGAGAAATCGACGATTATTTCGGTCTTGAAACACTTAAGCTCATCATTCGTCAGCCTCTCAATCTTACAGGTACAACCGAGAAGTTTGATATCGTTTGCCGCGTAACAGGCGGTGGCGTAACAGGCCAGGCAGGTGCTATCCGTCACGGTCTTTCAAGAGCTCTTCTTCAGTATGACGAGGCTCTCAGAGCTGAACTCAAGAAGGCAGGCTTCCTCACTCGTGACCCGAGAATGAAGGAAAGAAAGAAGTACGGTCTCAAGGGCGCACGTCGTGCTCCTCAGTTCTCAAAGAGATAATTACTTTGTTCTTATCTTATACTCCTCTGCAGAAAACTGCGGAGGAGTTTTTCTTTTACACCACTTCGGGTCCTCAGAGCACAGCTCTTGCGGTCTCAGCTAAAAACAGTCCCCCGGACTGTTTTATTCACGCTTCGACAGTTCTCAAAGAGATAATCAGATATTGCTTATCTTTCACTCCTCTGCAGAAAACTGCGGAGGAGTTTTTCTTGTTGCAAATTATTTAAAGGACTATGACACACAAATGTCATAGTCCTTTTGTTATATCCAATACCCTCTGAATATGTAACTGCACAAGCCGCATAATCCAAATATCAAGACAAACGGAATCAATATAAGTAATATCTTCAAAAAATTTTTCAGTGCCTTGTTAGGCATTCTGTCGATTTTATTTTTTAAGTCATCATATTTAGAACCAAACGGCTTAAACATCATTGAAAGAATAAGCTCTAAAATATCTTCCATATGCTGTCTCCTTTCATTTTTAACCGTTAACAGTAATAATTCTTTTAATTATTATATCACATAAATATGAATTTTCAAAAGGAGCTTTTGCACACAAATGTCTTAGTCCTTTTTATGTGATTTTTAAATCACAAAGCACCCGTCATAATCAGGAAGTATGCAATCATTCCGATTATAGTCAAAGCAGTAAAGAACACAACACAATTTTTTATTGTTTTAATATAGCTTAACTGCTTATACATAAGATACTCTCTTTTTTCAGCTTCTGTTAAGTCAGGTTCATAAATTGTATAGAATTCGGTTGTTGATATTTCGCCATTGGGATAAACATAAGCATAAACACCCTCCGGGAGAGACCCGCCGACCTCCAACAGCTTTTGATATTCCTCATTTTTCTGCTTTGTACAGGGTATTTTTTGCAGCAAATCAAATTCTAGCTTATATTCGTGCAACTCTTCCCGCAAATTGATTTTTCCTTTTGCCATTATTCATACCTCCCTTTTCTTTATGCTATGATTATATCACAATCCGATAATTTTACAATATTTTCAACCAAAAACATACATAGCTATTCTTGCCGAGATTCAGCTTCAGCAATACAAAAACGCCCTGCGAAATTGCAGGGTGTCATTTATTACTCTCCCGGATTTCCGACTTTCCGATAACACAGTCAATTATTATTCTGATAATATCCTCCGTCTTTTCGGCGCAGTCCCTTTCGAGCCACTCCATAACAACGGCGGTAATACCCGTCAGATAAAATTTCAGAATATAGCTTCTGTCCTTCTCGGAAAATTCAAAGCGTTCAAGCACGGGATTAAAAATGTATCGGAACATTTTATTGTATACACTGTCAAAGCTCATAGTGCCGAGATGCCTGATTGACGTTCTGAAAAGCCGCTGATTTTCCTTTATAAAGGTAAGATAGGGTGTCAGGTACTCAGGGCTTACAAACACAAGCTCCTTAAGCTCACAGCTTTCAAACCGATGAGCTATGTTCTTTTTGTCGGCTGAAAAATAGGAAAGAAAGGTATCCGTAACATATTGTGTTGTTTCCTTAAGCAGATCCGACGTGTTTTCGTAGTGAAGATAGAAGGTTGAACGGTTGACTCCTGCCGCAGCACAGATTTCCTTGATGGTTATATATTCGAAATCCTTCTTTTCAAGAAGCTCCAGCAGGGCCTTATTCATCTTTACCGCGGTGTTGAAATATTTACTTTCATTTTTATTCATTAACAACACCTTCCTTTTGTTTATTCTTCCTCTTCGCTTATCTGCTTTGCAAGCTCAACAATTTCAAAAGCGTACTTCTTCTTACCCTTTTCAAGCATTTTTTTGTAAATAGCGTAGTTTACACCCATACCGATAAAGCCGATAATACCGATTACAATGCCCACAGCGGTAAGAAGAGCTGTGCCGCCGATGACCTGCATTGAAAGGCACATTCCGAGGCCTGCCACAAGAGATGTAACGATACCGAAGGTATATGCAAATATGTTTGCAGGTTTTTTTGCCTTGGCGTCAAGCTTGCGGAGTGCTGTGATTTTGGAGTCATTCTTGGGTGCGTATTCCTTTGCGATTGATTCAGCATAAATTTTGTCTGTGTTCATTTCTGTGAACCTCCTTCTTTATTTTACAAGATTATTGTACACTCAAAAAGGAGGAATATGAACAACACGTTTTTTGTTTTTTGTTGATTTCTGCCTTGAAAAATAAATTTTTTCAATAAAATTATATCACAGACTTTGCACAACTTCAACGGTGAGCTTTTCCGAAAATAAATTTCAATAAACCCTTGACTCTCACGTTACGTTATAGTATATAATCATACCGTGAGGTGATAAAATGAAAATGCAGATAAAAGAATTCGCCGACCTCTGCGGCGTAAGCGTACGCACGCTTCATTATTATGATGAAACGGGTCTTTTAAAGCCGGAGTACGTTGACAGAAGCACCGGCTATCGCTTTTACGGTGAAGATAACCTTCTTCGTATGCAGGAGATTCTCTTTTACCGTGAGCTTGATTTTTCTTTGAAAAGCATCGCTGAAATTTTGTCCTCACCCGGATATAATAAAGAAAAGGTACTCGCAGAGCATAAAAAGCTTCTCATTCTCAAAAAAGAGAGACTTGAAAGGCTTATTTCCGCCATTGACGGTGCCGCGAAAGGAGTAAACATTATGAAAGCCTTTGATAACACAGAACTTGAAAATTACAAGGATGAAGTAAAGGAAAGATGGGGTGCCACCGACGCCTATAAGCAGTACAGCGAAAAAACAAAGGACTACTCTGCAGAAAAACAGAATAATCTCGCTGAAGGTATGGATGCCGTTATGAAGGAATTTTCCCTTTGCATGAAGGCGGATAATACCCCCGACAGTGCCGAGGCTCAATCTCTCGTGAAAGCACTGCAGAAGCACATCACCGAGAATTATTACACCTGCACGAATGAAATTCTTTACGGTCTCGGTCAGATGTACGTTGCCGATGACCGCTTCAGAAGCAACATCGACAGACACGGCGAAGGTACTGCAGAATTTATCGGCAAGGCGATTGAAGTCTTCTGCCGTGCTTAAAGCTTACCTTCCCCTCTTTATGCTATAATAGAAAAGGAGACCTTAAATGAGTATTGTACAGAGCTTTTATGACAGTCTTGCTGCCCATTACGATAAGCTTTTTCTTGACTGGCAGGCGACAACAAAGGAGCAGGCGGTTATTCTTGACAAGCTTTTTTTCGATGAACACCTCGGAAAATCCGCCCGTATTCTCGACTGCGCCTGCGGAATAGGCACTCAGGCGATAGGACTTGCCGCTCTCGGCTACAACGTGACCGCCTCCGACCTGAGCGAGGGTGCGCTCTGTGAGGCAAAGAGGCGTGCCGCGGAAAACGGTGTAAGCATCCGATTTGAGCGTGCCGACTTCTGTGCCCTCGAAGAATCCTTCAGTGAGAATTTCGATATCGTTATCGCTATGGATAACGCCCTGCCGCATATGATGACGAAGACCGGGCTTGACCGTGCGGTAAAAAGCATTACAGACCGCATTGTACCCGGAGGAATCTTCGTTGCAAGCATAAGAGACTATGACCTTCTGCTCGAGGAGAAGCCGCCCTACTCTCCGCCGTATATCCACAAAACAGAAAACGGCGAAAGGGTGTCCTTTCAGCTCTGGGACTGGTACGGCGATTGCTATAAGCTGACACAGTACATCATAGACGATGAAGGCTCTCTCAGCACAAGCAAAATCCAATGCGAATACAGAGCGGTAAAAAGGCAGGAGCTGACAGAGCTTCTCAAATCTAAGGGCTGCAAAAAGGTTCAATGGAAATTTCCCGAAGAAACCGGCTTTTATCAGCCCGTTGTTATCGCTATAAGGTAAAAAAGTACTATGACAGACGTCATAGTACTTTTTTTATTGGTCTTCTTTGTCTATCTCGGAAAGGTACCCTGCCGTGATAACACCGGAGGGCAACGCTATAATAGCAATACCGAAAAGGGAGGAAACCATAGTAACAACCCTGCCGATTGTCGTCACCGGATATATATCGCCGTACCCCACCGTTGTCAGCGATATTGTCGCCCAGTACACCGCATCAAAGAAGGTGTCGAAGGATTCAGGCTCTACATTATATATAACAAGCGCAGAAACAAGGATGTAGGCACCTGCCATCGTCGCAACCGTAAGAAGAATCCTCTTCTGTTTTTTGAAAACGTTGGAAATCATCAGCACACTCTTTGAGTACCTGAGAATCTTGAATGCACGAAGCACCTTGAACGTACGCAGAAGCCTGAACACCTTGAAAAGACGGAAGCCGCCGTGCAGCATCGTAATCGATGGCAGTATAGAAACAAGGTCAAGCACCGTCATCGGCAGAAAGGGATAGATAAAAAATGACGCCGCTCCCTTTTTCAGTTTAAAGTCCGCAACGGAAAGACGTAATATATAGTCAATGATAAATATGCCGACGGTGATATGGTCCATCCACTGAAAAAGCGTATTTGTTTCCTTAAAGGCAAGCGGTATAAGACTTACAATAATGCTTACAATCATCATAAAGTCATATGCACTGCTGAGTCTGCCTCCCGCTCCGTGAGACCTGACTGTTAAATGTATCTTTTCTCTCATAATCCTTACCTGCGCCGTAAAATGTTTTTCTCATTCTATCATACCTTGCTGCTTTTTTCAATCCATGTTATTTATTCAATAAAAATTTTTAAAATAAACTATAAAAAAACTATTGACAGACTGTGAAAATTATGATATAAAATAATTGATAATGATAATCATTATCGACAACACATAACAAAGGAGACAAAAACTATGACACTCATCATCACAAAAATTTTAATCTTCGTAACAGTTCTGCTTTCAATGATCATTCCTGCAGAAGTAGACGGAGCAACAGTTGCTAACGTAGCCGAAGAGGACGGCGTTATCAGCTACACCGTTAAGAACGAAACAGGCCTTGTAATCGCAGGCGACACATGGGTTGAAAAGCTTGAGGTTAAGGTTCCCATCATCGACGAGTGGACAGACTGCTATGCAGAAGACGAAGCAACTGAGGGCGAAATTTACATCAACCCCGCTGACACCTATGAGGACAGCTACGATGCAACATTCCTTCTCCCCGGCACATATCAGCTCACTATCGGCTACAATGTTGTAACTGATTTTGACGGCTCAACAGAGGTTGGCTATTCAACAGTGGAATTCATCGTTGAATAATTCATTTCTTTCTTCTCTGACTGCACACCGAAAGGTGTGCAGTCTTCTTTTTTTTGGAAAGCCTTTGCAAAGACGGCAATCCCGATTGTGTATACTGTGGCTGTAAACAAAAAGCAAAGGAGTTTTACCCATGAAAAACATAAAGAAGATTGTCGCATTACTTATCAGCCTTACAGTTATCCTTGCATGCGTATCAGTTCTCGTTTCCGCAAATGGTCAGCTCCATTCTTCAGAAGACCGTATCACTGAAGAAGAAGTAATCTGCTCTGTATGTAACGGCAACGGCTATGTAATCACTACAAGCTGCAGTGTTGATTCCGAGGGTAACTCCTTCACTGCAACCGCAGAAGCAAAGGAATGTCCCGTTGAAGACTGCTGCCACGGTATAATCGGATAATCCCCGAAGTACGTATCGGAAAGCCTTTGCAAAAACAAAAAAATCAAGGTGCTATACTGCACCTGTAATAAAAAAACAAAAGGAGTAATTACCATGAAAAAAATTATTATTATTCTCACAATCATCGTTCTCGCAGGAATCGGTCTTTCAAACGATATTGAAAGCATTTCTTCCAAAAACTCAAAAACATCAGTATCAGACAGCAACAGCGACTACAGCTATTCTTACAGCTCAGGCAGCTATTCCACCGACAACTACAGCTACAGTCTCACTTGCTACAAGTGTCTGAACAAGGGATATCACAAATGCTCACAGTGCTCCGGCAGAGGCTACAAAACAGAATACATCAGCGTACCCAATTACAGCGGTACCGGCTCATCACCGAGCACAACCGTAAAGAAGGACTGCACCAACTGTGTTGACGGCGTTCAGGATTGCAGACACTGCTACAACTGATAACAATAAAAAGAGGGCTGTGCCAAAAAGCACAGCCCTTTAAGTTTTATTACAGCACAACCCTTTGCGGTACCCCGCCCTTTTCTCTTGATTCATCGGCAAGGTACACACTTAAATGACCTGCAACCGAGTCAAAAATTGATGTGCAGGCAAGTGAAGGCTCTTCACCGCGGATAAACTTAACAAAGTCCTCGGAAAGTCTTTCATCTCCGCCGCCGTGACCGCCGTAAGCACCTACCATATCGCCGCTAACTTTAAGGTCAACAACCTCTACATCGCACTCCTCGTTATGTGCATCGGGTGACGGATTGATTTTCAGTACGGTGAACTTTGATTCCTCGAAGTTGCCGAAAATCTCACCCTTGGTACCGATAATATGTATCTGTCTGCGAGGCTCAGAACTGCCGCCGACCATATTGTGAGTACCTGTTGCACCGCTCTTGAAGTTGACAAGCACACTCTGATGGTCAACCACATCGTTGTCGCATTTATAGATGCAACGGGCATAGGGATTATCCGATTTCATAAGGTTGATTTTATCTTCAATAGTGGGGTTGTCCAAGTGTTCAAGGGCATCCCATACGTAAAAGCTCCAACGGTCGGGATGGTCTATGTAAAGTCTCTTGGTTGAATATACGCAGGTATCAACGTGGGGACAGTCCTTCATACAGATTGTACCCGCACCCTCGGGAGCATTCTCGGGTCTGAACTGATACTTACCGCCGAAGGAAGAAATCTGTGTCGGCTCGGTTTCAGCCATCATCCACATCATAATATCCATATCATGGCAGCACTTTGCAAGAAGCATTGTTGTGTGGCACTTTTTACTGTTTGCCCACTTACCTCTTACGTAAGAGGTTGAAAGGTGGTGATAGGAAACGTGCTCACTTGTCTGAATGTTTATAATGTCACCGATTTCACCCTTGACGATTCTTTCCTTGATGCCGTAATAGAAGGGAGTATATCTTAAAACGTGACAAATCATAACCTTTGAGCCATTCTTTTTTGCAACATCAACGAGATATCTCATCTCTTTTTCGTTAACGGCAAAGGGCTTTTCAAGAAGCATATCGTACCCCGCTTCAAGAAGAGGTACGGCAGTATCAATGTGCTGCTCATCCATAGTGCCGTTGATTACTGTGTCGGCAAGCTTACCCTTTTCTGCAAGCTCCTGAGCCGTCTCAAAGCACATATCCTCACCGAAGCCGAAATACTCCATAGCCTTTTTACGGCGTACGGGGTTAGGGTCTGCAACGCCGACAATTTTCAGTAAATCGGGACGCACCTTTGCGAGCTCACTGTAGACAAAGGCTCTGTGACCTGCGCCTACGATTATAGCGGTTACGGGCTTATTTTCCATAGTTATCACTCCGTGTAATTTGATGGGTTTATTATAGCACAGAATATAAAAAAAGCAAGTAGGTTGCGTTCCGTGTGGCGTACCCCGTGTGTTTTTTTGCTTTTGGTACGCCCCGTGTGACTACCGACTACTTACTACTTACTACTGACTACTAAAAAAACCGCCCGAAGGCGGTTTTTCTTACTTTGTAAGCTCGTATGTATCCTGAGCGATGAGCTTTTTATTCAATTTCAATCCACATAGCAGGACGAACAGCATACATATAATCCACATCTGTTCCTTTACGTTTCACACAACCACTATCATCAATATAAGATGCTTTTGTATAGACGATATAACCATCTGGATAGTCCATCATCAACTCCTCAGAAGTATACTGAGCAATCCCGTTAGAACGCAACCACCAATAATTGTCAGCCCCCTTGCTTCGTGCATATTCCGTGGGGCTGCATTTCCTTTCCTCGTTAGACTCAAAAATTCTATTCCCGTCAACATTATCAAGCAAAAAAACCTTATCCTCTGTATCGTTACCACGACCTCCGACACAAAAAACATTTTCTATCACAGGAACATCAACAGTTGGTATCATGTCTTTTTCTTCATCAGAAAAAGCACTGTTAAAAAAATCGTTGTTTAACCATTGGCGAAGCGTACACATCTCCCATGTTATTTCTTCATAAGTTTCATTATATGCTTGATAGTCTAAAGAAAGTCTACTAACAACCAATATTCGTTTATCTTCTTTTTTCAACACAATCCACTCAATTTCTTCTTTGCCGTTAGATGTATCATTGTCCTGCTCATAATGTCCAAACTTACATATATTCCCCTCTTTTATATCGTCTATATCCTTTACCTCGTTCCCGTCTACAAATAAAAAGCCTTTTTCCTCTTTGTCTTTCTTCTCTTCTAATTTGTCTTTCTTCCCTTCTAACAGTCCAGGAACAAAAACAGCACCCACAATTAAAGCAATTATAACAACTATCGCAAATATAATTACAGAGACTTTCGACCCTTTCTTTTTAATAAGCCCTTTTTCAGAACTATAAGACTTCTGAATAAAACCATCATTCAGATCTTGAGCCTTTATCGGTTGCCGACCTACCATTGCAACAGAAACAAATTTATTACCACAATAAGGGCAAAATTTCGCCTCGTCTTCTATTTTTTTACCACATTTTTCACAAAACATAAAAAGTCTCCTTTGCCTTTATTTTCTCTTTATCTGTATGATATCACCACAATCTTTAAAAGTCAACCTGAATGTTTACATCCCATTTTCACGATATTCAATACATATGAAATATCGAACACACACCGTATCCCAACCTAGTCCCTAATCCCTAGTCCCTCAGAATAAAACAAGCGGCAGTTCAACGAGGAGACAGGGGACGGTCCTCTGTCTCTTTCCGGGTTACAATTCATAAATAAAGTTAAAAGACAGAGGACGGTCCTCTGTCTTTTCTGTTTTACTTTGTAAGCTCGTATGTATCCTGTGCGATGAGAAGCTCTTCGTCGGTGGGGATAACAAGAAGCTTGAGAGGTGAATCCTCTGTTGAGATTTCAATCTCCTGACCTCTTACACTGTTGGGTGCTTCGTCGATTGTTGTGCCCATAAAGCCGAGCTTTTCTGCTACTGCAGTACGGTAATGGGGGTTATTTTCACCGATACCGCCGGTAAATACAACAGCATCAACACCGCCCATAGCAGCAGCAAAGCCGCCGATGTACTTGACAAGCTCGTGGCAAAGCATATTTTCAACAAGCTGAGCTCTCTTGTCGCCCTGCTTTGAACGACCTTCGATTGTTCTGTTGTCGCTTGTAGCAGTACCGGGGATGATGTTGCCCTCTTCATCGTACTCAGCTGTAAGACCGAACATACCTGACTGCTTGTTGAGAATTGTGTCAACCTCTTTAGCGGTAAGGTGCTCCTTCTCGCAAAGAACCTCGATAATTGCAGGGTCGATTGAGCCTGAGCGTGTACCCATCATAATACCCTCAAGAGGAGTAAGACCCATTGTGGTGTCAAAGCACTTGCCGCCCTTGATTGCTGAAATTGATGAGCCGTTACCGAGATGGCAGGTAACTACTCTGAGCTTGTCTGCCTCGTACTTGCCGGGGTACTTCTTCATAAGGAAGTCAGTTGTTCTGCCGCTTACATATCTGTGGCTGGTACCGTGGAAGCCGTAACGTCTGATGCCGTGCTTTGTGTAATACTTATAGGGAAGAGCGTACATATATGCATAGTCGGGGATTGTCTGATGGAATGCTGTATCAAACACTGCAACCTGAGGAATACCCTTCATAATTTCCTCGCATACTTCGATACCCATAAGGTTTGCAGGATTGTGAAGAGGGCCGAGGGGGATACACTTTCTGATAGCTGCCTTGACGTCCTCTGTTACAACAACGGAGCCGCTGAACTCCTCACCGCCGTGAAGAACTCTGTGACCTACTGCAGAAATGTCTGCCATTGATTCAAGTACACCTGTTTCCTTATCTGTGAGTGTTTCAAGAAGAATGGTGATAGCGTCGTGATGGTCCTTTGCCTCAACGGGCTTTTTGTCGAGAAGCTTTACCTCCTCGCCGTCCTTTTCTACCTTGTGTGTGAATGTGCAGGCAGTACCGATCTGCTCGAAAATACCCTTTGCAAGCACCTTTGCCTCGGGCATTTCAAAAACCTGATATTTGAGTGATGAAGAACCTGCGTTGATGATTAACTCTTTAAAGCTCATTTTTTTGCACCTCTCATTATATTTTTGATTATCCCGACCTATCTTAAGGCCGCGGTTACATTAACTGAATAATTATATCATACTGTTTTTGTTTTTTCTACCCATAAAGTAAAAATATTTGTCTCTTTTTTCTTCTGTTGACATATTTTTGTTCCTGATATAGAATAAATATACAGAACAAATCTGAAGAAACGGAGAAAAATGAAAATGGAGTTTTTATTATACGTTACCCCCGTCGCAATCGCGGTGGTCATTATCATATTTATAATAAATAAGGGTAAAAAAATATCCCGTTGGAGCGACAGCCTGCACGAGGAGCAGAAAACGGTCACCGCAACGCTTATAAAAAAAGAAGAAATAACCTCCGCTCACAGCAACGGACTGAGAAGAGATCCCGGCAGTATATCCTTTTCATCAACAACGGGTCGTCTGACCTTCGAAACTCTCGACGGAGAAAAACTTACCTTTAACGTAAAGGGCTTCGATTACGGTGGAGTAAAGGAAGGCGAAACCGGCCGCCTCACCTATCAGGGAATTTATTATCTTTCCTTCAAAGCATAGAGTAAAAAGGACTTCTCTTTATAAAGCAAAAACCGCTGTTTTGTATACAATCAACAATAAACCTCTTTTTTGTTGTGCATTGTTACTCTCTTAACCGAAAATACTACCAAAATATTCCATTTTTGTTTGGTGAGTTTTGATATTGATTTCGTTGCCTCAAAATGGTAGAATAGTCAGCGTTGAAACAAAGAGCTTACAGCAATTCGTTGCTTTTAAAAAGAGAAATATGTATGAAGAGAAAAGCGCCGTACTGAGTACGGCGTTTTTTGTTTGTGTTTACTCCTGAAGCTCCAGAAGTCTGTTGTAATCAACAGAGAATATTTTCGCAAAAGCGATAATCTCGATATCGGTAACAAACCTTTTTCCGCACTCGATGCGCTGTATTGCATTTTTGTCAATATCTATACCGACCAGCTGCATACGGTCTGCCAGCTCCCTTTGTGAAATTTTAAGCTCACTTCGCAGTGCAGATACGTTTTTACCGCAGACATTATTAAGTCCGTCGCTCGTTTTATTGATGAACATA
>JAZULG010000056.1:0-2753 GCA_045603005.1 Acutalibacteraceae bacterium | reverse complement strand
GCCGCCGAAGGTTGCCTGCATTCTGTCGTTCTGGAAGAAACGGTAATATCCCTCAGGTGCAAGACGGAGCATAATTTCGCCGAAGCATACAATTCTTTTACTCATAATAAAATACCTCTTTCTGAAGTTTATAAACTTACTTATTTGGTTTCGATGCAGATTTCGAAGCCTGCAACTGTATCCTTGAGGCCGAAGCAGGTTACATTGCCCTTCTTATCGTACCAGATGTCGGGGTCAATCTCTGCACCGAGTCTTTCAAGGTAAGCCTTTGCTCTGTTACCGTTAAGGGTTGAGATTACGATACAGCCCTTGGCATCGCTCTCCTCCTTACCGAAGCAAAGGGAGCCCGCCTCAACACCGCACTCGGTCTCTGCAACATCAAAGCCGAAGAGAGAAGCAACGAGCTTTGCGTTCTTTTCTGCGTTTGCACTGTCACCGTATATACAGAGCTTTTCGAGCCTGAAGCCGAGCATTGTTTTGATAGCTTCCTTACACTTGCGTGTGATGTCATCCCACTTGCCCTCTGCGATATCGGCGCTTGTTGCAATCCATGTACCGCCGCAGCAGAGAATACGGTCAAATGAGAGATAATCGTTGAGGTTCTTTGTGTTTACGCCGCCTGTGGGCATCCACTTTGCTGCCTGATAGGGACCTGCAAGTGCCTTGAGCTTTGCTACGCCGCCGTTTGCCTCTGCGGGGAAAAACTTGATATTGGTAAGACCCATGCTCATTGCCTGCTCCATTTCACCGGGAGTTGCGGCACCGGGCATCATAGGAATACCTGTTGACTTGATGTAAGCAATCATTTCGGGATTGAAGCCGGGAGTTACAACAAACTTTGCACCTGCGGCAATAGCTCTGTCGCACTGCTCCTTTGTAAGCACGGTACCTGCGCCGACGAGTACGTCGGGGCACTCTGCGGAAATTCTTCTGATTGCTTCCTCTGCAGCGGCAGTTCTGAAGGTGATTTCTGCTGCGGGAAGTCCGCCGTCACGAAGAGCCTTTGCAAGAGGTACTGCCTTATCAGCATCGTCAATAGCAACAACGGGAATTATACCTAAGTCATAAATAGTTTTGAACATATCCATTTGTAGTTAAGTCTCCTTTTTATAGTAAGGTGGGTTGTGTGAGTAGTCAGTAGTCAGTAGCCGGTAGTCAGGAATGCACCTCCGGTGCATTTATAATCTGCTTTTTACCCGATACATGCCTGCTATCTTTGTTGGAAGAAATTTGTCATTACATTATCGGTAAATTCGCGACCGCAATTTTGCATTTTGCATTCTGCATTTTGCATTACGGTGCGCCGGCAGCGTTTATACGCCTGAGTAAGATGAGAAGCCGCCGTCAACGGGAAGGACTACACCTGTGATGAAGCCTGCAGCTTCGTTGTTTATAAGGAAGAGAAGTGCGCCGTCAAGCTCCTTTGCTTCGCCGAAGCGACCCATGGGAGTAGCGGCAAGAATCTTGCCTGTTCTCACAGTGGGCGAGCCGTCGGGATTCCATAAAAGAGCCGCATTCTGCTTTGTTGAGAAGAAGCCGGGTGCAATTGCATTTACTCGGATACCTTCCTTTGAGAAATGAACTGCGAGCCACTGTGTGAAGTTTGAAATAGCAGCCTTTGCACCTGAGTATGCGGGAATCTTTGTAAGAGGAGTAAAGGCATTCATTGATGAAATGTTGATGATGTTACAGCCCTCTCTGCCGAGCATCTGCTTTGCAAAGCTTTGAGTGGGAATGAGAGTACCAAGGAAGTTAAGGTTGAATACAAAGGATACTCCGTCAGCGTCAAGGTTGAAGAAGTTTTTGCAATCCTCGTCGATGTCGCCTGAGAAGTAATATTCCTTATCCGTTGTAGCTCTTGCATTGTTGCCGCCTGCACCGTTGATGAGGATATCACACTTGCCGAAATCCCTTTCGATTTCGTCTGCAACCGCATTACAGATATCCTTATCGAGTACGTTACACTTATATGCCTTTGCTACGCCGCCTTCTGCGATGATTTCGTCGGCAAAGCCCTTTGCGGCATCTTCGTTAAGATCAAGAAGAGCTACCTTTGCGCCTGCTCTTGCAAGTGTTTTTGCAAAGCCTGAGCAGAGTACGCCGCCTGCACCTGTTACAACGGCAACCTTGCCGCTGAGGTCTGTATTGAGTACGTTTTTAAGCATTTCTGTGCCTCCTTATTTATTTGCCTTTTCGCAGGCCTCAAAGAGACCGTTGATATATGTTGCACCGAGTGCTCTGTCATAAAGTCCGTAGCCGGGACGGCCTGTTTCGCCCCATATCATTCTGCCGTGGTCGGGACGCACATAACCGTCAAAGCCGGTTTCGGTGAGTGCTTTTACAACCTCATACATATCGATGCTGCCGCACTTTGATATGTGTCCGCTTTCCTCAAAGGAGCCGTCCTCCATAATAAGAATGTTACGGATGTGCATGAAAGCAATTCTGTCCATAGCACTGTATTTTCTTACCATTTTAACTACATCGTTGGTAGCCGCACAACCGAGTGAACCTGTGCAAAGGCAAAGTGAGTTTGCGGGTGAATCAACAATCTTAAGGAAACGGTCAAGATTTTCTTCGTTAGTGATAATTCTGGGAAGTCCGAAGATGGGGTACGGAGGATCGTCGGGATGAATAGCCATTCTGACGCCGCATTCCTCGGCAACGGGGATAACCTTTTTAAGGAAATATTCAAGATTTTCCCAAAGTCCCTTTTCACCGATAACTGCATATTTTCTGAAAAGGTCCTTGAT
>JAZULG010000055.1:0-2237 GCA_045603005.1 Acutalibacteraceae bacterium | reverse complement strand
GACCTCATATAGCTTTCGCAGTTTTTCCTTTTGTGACTCTTCCTTCAGCATTATCTCAACTCCTTTCCTTTATTTTATCGATACAAATAATAAAGGTTTCCTTCCGTCATTTTACAACATACTTTTGTACACCTGATGAAGCAATTGCATCGCCGTCAACAAAATTACAGTTAATTTCTTTATGATATGCCTCAATACGATTTGCACCCTTAAGCTCTCTTGTATCAATTGTGACGGGTATTTCAGCCTGCTGATTTTTTCCTATTGTTACATCTATATAACCTTTTCCTTCAAAGGCATTGAGCCTCTCACCGTTAAGATATAAGGATACTCTGTATGTACCCGGCTTTCCGTGAATGTTTATAATCAGCTCACTGTCCTGAGATGCTTTTGTTGTTATTCTTGTTTTTCTGACATAAGCACCGTTTTCTTTCTTTAAATAGTCCTTAAGGTTTTCATAAACATAGCAGCCGGGATAATTTTCAAACTGCTCCAGATTGTTGCCCTCTTCATAGTTTGAATAAATCCTTTTGTTTATCCCGGAAACCGTGTATAAAGAAGTGTCAGTCGAAACATCGGCTGTTTTCGGTGCATCGGCATTCATAACAAGCGGATAATTGCCCGAAACCGCAGGGTCGTGATACATTCTGTACTCACCCTCTTCTTCAGCAATATAGCTTGGTGAAAGTATTATCCCGCAGGAAAGATTTTTTATCTCATCTTTTTTACCGATATCAGGCTCAAAACACATTTTTACGGTTCTCGTTTCAAGTGATTGAAGTTCAAGAGTGTATACTTCTGCTTTCTTGCCGTCAACCGTCAGCTCCTGAAGGATTCCTTCAACCTCAATAAAAAGGCCGAATTCCCATTGTTTGGATGAAACATTACTTATCTGACAGAAAATGGTTATAGGCTCTCCGTCATAGGTAATATATTCGATTGTTTCAGGATTTTTCCCGGCGTTTTTGATAGCCTCTTCGTCAAGTGTCCATACAAAGCCGTAGGAGGGTTCTTCTGACAGATTAAGTATTTCATCAATTTCAGGCTCATTCATATCTTTTGTAGGCTCTGTTTCAGGCTCCGAGACCAAGGCGCCTGACGAATTTTCATCCTCGGGGTGTGTTTCCGAGGTATTCTCTGTCGCTTCTGTCTGCCCGGTAGTGTCAGCAGATAAATCTCTGTTTGTTGTACCGATTTCGCAGGCAGTCCTTTTCGCCACTGAACAACCGCCCAGTATAAGAAAAGCAAAAACTGTTATTATAAACGCAGTTAATATTCTCCTTTTCATAAAACGACTCCTTTACTTTGTTTTAAAAGGCCTTTCATTATTATAAACAAGAAAAGGAGGAAAAAGGTTACAACAAATTTTATTTTTCTTTCGCTCGCCGCAGGGCACTACTTTCTTGAAAGAAAGTAGACAAAGAACTTTTCTTATTACATAAAAAACTCCCCCACTTTCGTGAGGGAGTTTAAAACTGAATTATTCAGCTGTGTTCTTCTTAAGAGTCTCAAGCTCTGCACGAAGCTCCTTGGGAAGCTTGTCGCCAAACTTTGAGTAGAACTCTTCGATGCCCTTTGCATCTTCAGCCCAGAGAGCCTTATCAACGTCAAGGATTGACTTAAGACCTTCAACAGTGATTTCGTCCTCAAGACCTTCAAGATTGATATCCTCTGCGTTGGGAAGGTAACCGATAGCTGTTTCCTGAGCGCCAACCTTACCTTCACATCTGTCGATGATCCAGTCAAGTACACGAAGGTTGTCACCGAAGCCGGGCCACATGAAGTTGCCTTCGTCATCCTTACGGAACCAGTTAACGTTGAAGATCTTGGGAGCCTTGTCAGCGTCAAGAGTTTCACCGATATCAATCCAATGCTGCCAGTAGTCAGCCATATCATAGCCGCAGAAGGGAAGCATTGCCATGGGGTCACGACGAACAACACCTACTGCACCTGAAGCTGCAGCTGTTGTTTCTGATGCCATGATTGAACCAACGAATACACCGTGGTTCCAGTCACGTGACTGATATACAAGAGGAGCAAGCTTTGCACGACGGCCGCCGAATACGATAGCTGATACGGGAACACCGTTGGGGTTCTCGAACTCGCTGCTGATGCAGGGGCAGTTCTTTGCGGGAGCTGTGAAACGGCTGTTGGGATGAGCACCCTTGATTTCGTCAACCTTACCGTTCCAGGGCTTGCCTGTCCATTCCATTGCGTTTTCGGGAGGATTCTTATCA
>JAZULG010000054.1:0-6442 GCA_045603005.1 Acutalibacteraceae bacterium | reverse complement strand
ATTTCGGAATAATCCTCAACGGCAAAGCCCATTGACTTGAAGATATTCTCAACCTGACGCTGAACGAGAGTCACGGGATGATATGAGCCCTCGTTGATTGCGGGAGGCATTGAAATATCAAAATCGGGCATTGAGTCGATTTCCTTTTGAATTTCAAGCTCCTTGAGTTCCTTTGTTCTTTCTGCAAGGCAGTCGGTAACCTCACCCTTAAGAGTGTTAACCTCCTGACCGAAGGACTTCTTTTCCTCGTTGGAAAGATCCTTCATTTCCTTCATAAGCTCTGTTACAAGACCCTTTTTACCGAGATATTTTACTCTCAGCGCTTCAAGGTCGGCAGTATTCTCTGAGCTTTTCAGTTCTTCAATAAACTGTTCTTTTACTGCAAGAATTTTACTGTTCATAAAACTTACCTCCATATAAAATAAAAAATCGTCTCACCAAAAGATGAGACGAAAATAAATTCCGCGGTACCACTCAAATTGCAAGGGATGTCCCCTGCCGCTTTCTTGCCTTAATGCGACAAACACAGTCTGCTTTTCACAGACAGCTCCTGAGGCGAAATTCACTTACGGGGACGGTAGGATTCTTTCAGCCGATGAAATCCCTCTCTTTAAAGGTCTTATCCGCAAATTACTGTTTTCTCATTCATAGCTTTTAAACGATATTGAATGAATTATACCTTGAAAGGGAAAATAAGTCAAGAGGTTTATATAAAAAACCGACGGTATAAGGTACCAATTAAAGCTTTGAACAATCTTTGCTATTAAATATTAACAAAAGAGCCGGCACAGTAGTGCCGGCTGTATTTGATTTTACAGATAAAGTCCGAGCTCAGTATAGATATGCTCCACCCATTCGAAGCCGAAGGGGATAACAAGAACGCTGAGACCGAGAACTATCTGTGCTGTGTAATAGGTTAAGATGTTAATTATTCTGAGCCATCTTTTAGGCTCCTTCTTAAAGCCGTGCTCTCTTGCTATCATATAACCTAAAAGAAGATCTGAAAAGACGAAAAGCACCGCACCGACAATTATTACCACAGAAGCGACCTGCCAGCTTTCGCAGGGGCCGAGAATTTCCTGACCCTTTATCATCCAATCGGGTCTGGGATCATGTGACACATTTGCGTAGAAAAGATTACCCCAAGGTGATGAAACACCGGGCTCTGAATACTCAGCAAAGGTCATAGCAGCAGAAACTGCTTTGGAAACCATTGTGAAAAGTACGCCGCCGTAAGCTACAGCCGCCACAAGAACAGCCTCGCGTCCCTTTGCCTTCTTCAAAACAAAGGCAAGCACAAAAATAGCAAGAATCACGGCAAAGCCTACACCGATAATTACCTTGCCTACCGTTTCAGCCTTGTCATATACAAGTGAGCCCTTCGCAACGTCAAAAGCCTTAATATAAAACACGTGTCCGGCAAGGAAAAGAAGCATACCGCTTATGAAGCTCAGGTTATTACCCTTAAGCTTATGCAGAAGCACATCGCCCAGCATACCGAAGATTAAGCCGAGAATTATATATCTCGGGTAATCAAGCATATCACCGGTGAAGCTGAAGAATTTGAAGCCTTCTCCGTTGAAGTACTCAGTGTTTAGCACATAGCAAAGCTGAGTTGAAAAAATGCCGCAAAGAATAAATATAATTGACGACACTGTTTTCATTGTCAGTGACTTATAAGTTCTTTTAGGCCAGTAGAAATGAAGGAACAAGGGTACACAAATCATTTCAAGACCTATCATTACAAGAATAAGTATCGCATTGGTACTTATTTTATCTAAAAGCTGTTCCATAAAAATATCTCCTGATTTTAATCTTTTATCTTGCCTCTCTGAGCGGCATCAACAAGAGGTACTATTTTGGGAAGTGCCTTGCTTACCGCATTCTGAATCAAAGGCTGCTTAATAACATCCTTGATTGTTTCCTTCATCGTTTCAGCCATAACCGAAACAGGAGGCAATGAGGAAGGACGCATAACAACATTGTCGCCGTTAAACTTAAATGTGAGTATTCTTTCTGCAACAACCTCAATACAACGGATTCTTACTTCAAGCTCTCTGTCTGTATTCCAACAGGCAGTTGAGCAGGTGTGGTAGGGTATCTTGCCGATAACAATTTCATCCCAGCGGTATTCTCCGTCCATACCGACCATAATGCTGTTTGCCTCGTCACCCTCTGTCCAGCTGAACTCCATTTCGTGCTCGTGGAACTTAAAGCAGATATCACTTATGTTACCTGCCTTGTCGCTCTCCATAAAGAGTGCGGGGAGAGGTACTACACTTGTGGGATAGCCTGCAATATTAACTGCAATAGGCTTGCTGAGCTTGATTTTCTTGCCCTCAAGGAAATGCTCAATAGCCGAACGGTTCTTTTCGGGAAGTCTCGGGTACTCGCCCATCGTAACCTCAACGCTTTCACCCTCGTTCTTTTCAAGGAAGGCTCTGGGGAAATAATCCCAGATTACGTCACGAAGACCCTGTTCGTGGATTTCACCTGCGGTGATTATAAGGCAGGCATCAAGATCCTCAAACACTATACCGAACTGACAGAACATACCGTCTGCACGGTAGGAGTTCTTATATCCGCCATTTCTCCAGAAGCAGTAGCCGTAGCCCTCCTTGCAGTCTGAATCCTGGCTCGACACAGCACTGTCGGCGTGATATTTTGTTGCTTCCTTTACCCATTCCTCGGGAATGACCTGCTTACCGTCAAACTTTCCGCCCTGACTGTAGCAATATGTAAACTTTGCAAGGTCCTCTGTTGTAATCATAAGTCCCCAGCCGCCTGCTTCTACTCCTCTCGGACAGGTCTCCCAGAAGGGCTTCTCAATACCGAGGGGCTCAAAAAGACGGGGCTTAAGATATTCCATAACACTCATACCGCACATCTTATGGATAATGCAGCAGAGAAGATACATATTCTCACTGATATAGAGGAACTCTGTGCCCGGTTCGCTTATCCAGGGTGAATCAAGGATATCCTTGAACCAACGGTCCTTTGTTCTGTCAAGGAAGACACTTACAGACTTGCCGCTTCTCATTGTGAGAAGATCCTCAACGGTCATTTCTTCAAGGTACTCATCAAACTTTTCGGGTCTTGCCTCGGGAAAAATATCAAGGAAGCGTGTTTCCACGTCAAAATATCCCTCATGCACGGCAAAGCCGATTGCCGTTGAAGTGAAGGACTTACTTACCGAGTACATCATATGATTGTGCTCTCTGCCGAAGGGTGCTTTGTATACCTCGCAGGCGAGCTTGTTGTTTCTGATAACCACCATTGAATGTACTTCCTTGCCAAGCTCCTGACACTTGTCGATAAATTCCTGAAGCACCTTTGAGTTTACGCCTGCGTTCTCAGGCTTTTTTGCTCTCGTTATCCATGACTTCTGTTTTGTTGCCATTGTAATTCTCCTCCGTTTCTTTGTCTTTGTTCTTCTTTAAATTTTCAATAAATATCTGTGCTGCAAGAAACGCCGCGCCGACAAGGACGGCAACAGCAATTTTTCCCGCAGTTATATTAAGCGCGCCTTTTGTTTCCTGCTTGCCCTCGGCAATCATTTTGCTGCCAAGGCTGTAGTTTAACGAAGAATAAGCAGCTTCATATTCAGCAAGGGATTTTGCCCTGCCGCCGAGCATCTCGTGAGCATAGCTGAGTGCATCGTCTATATTTTTGCGGCTTATATCGGAATAAGCGGAAAAATCTGTGCTCTTTGCGCCCTCTGCAAGCTTCAGAAGTGCCTCACGCTGAGCGACGGATGACCTTACATAAGAAGCAAGAGCCGCTATATTGTTGGTCTCTATAACCGTAAAGCCGTTTTTTATAAGCTCATTCCAGCCGTTTGTATCATCTGTTCTCTTTCCGCACAGATCAGGGTCATAGGCTGCGGCGACGGCTCTCGCCTTACCCTCGGCGGAGAAGCTGTTCCCTACAACAGTACCGTAGCAGACATTGAAGTAATTCTTTGTGCGGTACTCAACCATAGTCATTCCGGCTTCGGAAAATCTGTTTATGTGATTGATGCTGTCCCAGACGATATTGCCGCCGTATATGCCGATTATATCCGCACCGTAGCCGCTGAGCTCATCTGCCTTTGAGCTTTTTGCTTCACATCTGAGAGACACCTGAGAAAAAGCACCCTGCTTTGCAATAACCGCGCAGACATCTGCCATATCCTCATATTTAACGTCAAGAATAAGATATATCTCACCGTTTATGCTCTCAAGTGCTTCACTGAGAGTTACGGGATAAATCTCCGTTACGTTGCCGAGATTATCGTAAAGTCTGCACTTTTTTAAATCCTCGAGCGTTACTTCATCAAGCGAGGAAGCGGTTGTTTCACAGACGTTACTGAGAGTAACATCCTCACAGAGCACTAATTCACCGTCGGCGGTTTTATTTACCGCAACGCTGACCGCATCTGCACCGCATAAGGCGGCAGCCTCTATTGCCTCAATAGAGTTTGCAGGATAAAGAGCCGTATCGCCTCTGTGTGAAACCGCTATCACACGCTCACTGTTGTCGGCGATAATATCACGGGTATCCTTAGCTGCGGCTGAGGAGGGAATTGCCGCAAGGCTCAGCAGTATGCACAGTGATAATATATATATAATTCTATTTATGCTTCTCATTTAAAAATACCTTTCAGGGTTATTATACTCGTCACCTTAACCTTAATGATAACATAAAAAAAGCCTCTTGGCAATCTTTTTTTAGTAAGATTTATACCTCAGAGGCTAACTTTTACGGGATTTTTTATCAGCATTTCATCCTTTGTGACTTCACAGTCAAAGCAGAGAATTTTTACTCCCCTCTTCTGCGCTTTTTTCAGTGCTTTTTCGAAAGCCGGGTCATTTCTTCCGTTGGCTGTAAAGTAAAGCACGTCCTTCATCTGCACAACAAACATCGCATAGGATTCATAGCCCTCGTCCATACATCTGCAAAGCTCGTTAAGATGCTTGACTCCTCTTTCTGTGGGTGCATCGGGAAAGGAAACGATACCGTCGTTTTCAAGTGTTACGCCCTTGACCTCCATATACGCCTTTTTGCCGCCGTATTCGAAATAAAAATCAAATCGGGATTTACCGTAGGCGCTTTCAGGCTTTATGAAGGTTATATCCTTGAAGTACTCCCCTTTTTTCAGCCACTCATACACCGCCTTGTTGGGTGCGGAGGAATCCATATTGACAAGCCTCTCTCCCTTTTCGACGGCTATGAGCGAATACTGATATTTTCTTTCGGGGTTTTCTGCTTTTTCAAGATAAACGGTGACACCCTCATGCAATAATTCTCTGCATCTGCCCGTATTTTTGACGTGGCAAAGCACCGCTTCATTTCCAAGAAGCACCTCGGCAACGAAACGGTTATGACGCTTTATGAATTTTGCGGGGGTTATGTTGGTGTATTTCATTGTGTGTTTCCTTTTACATTTGCATTAAGGGATATATCGCAGTTGAAGCAAATAGAGCCGAGGTAAACCCCTCAGTCAAGACTTCGTCTTGCCCCCTTCCCCTTTCAGGGAAGCCAAGACAGGTGTTTAAGAAAGAAGGTGATGTATTGATAAATTCTGCGGATGATATCCACCCTACACTATGAAAATGGCGGGTAGTATTCAGCCTTTTATGCCCACTTCGGGCGCAATTTTGCATTTTGCTTGCCTGCCCTGAAAGGGAAGGGGGACCGCGTAAGCGGTGGAAGGGTCCGCATTTTGCATTTTAAAACAGTTGCTCGGCTATTCTGACTCCGCCCATAGCATCCTTCGCATAGAAGTCTGCGCCTATCATTCCGGCATATTCGGGAGTAAGCACTGCGCCGCCGACCATTACCTTTGCTTCGGGAAACTCCTTTTTCATAAGCTCAACGGTTTCCTTCATTGCTTCAACGGTGGTTGTCATAAGGGCTGAAAGACCCACAAGGCGGATATTCTCCCTCTTTGCAGTTTCGACTATAAGTGAGGGAGGTACGTCCTTACCGAGATCGGTTACATCGTAGCCGTAGTTTTCAAGAAGTACCCTGAGAATATTCTTACCTATATCGTGAATATCACCCTTGACGGTGGCAATAAGAATTCTGCCCTTGCTTTCCGTGGCTTCCTTATTCATTACTGCCTTCACCGCATCAAAGGCTCTGCCTGCCGCCTCGGCACTCATAAGAAGCTGAGGAAGGTACATCGTCTTTTCTTCAAAGTGCTTTCCTACCTCATCGAGAGCGGGTACGATATGATTGTTTATTATATCAAGGGGAGCCTCATTCTTAACGAGTGCGAGCGCCGCCTCAAAGGCTTTTTCTTTAAGACCCTTTATGATGCAATAGGAAAGTGTGTCGGTGTTTTCATCGGTTTTTCCCTTGACTGTCGCTGATTCGCCCGTGCTGACCCTGATTTTTGAAGCAAAATCAATATAATCAACACAGCCCTTATCATAACCCTTGAGGGCTCTGTAGGTAT
>JAZULG010000053.1:0-9580 GCA_045603005.1 Acutalibacteraceae bacterium | reverse complement strand
AGCCACTGACGGATAATCTCGGGATTCTCGAAAATCTCGTCGAGCTTCTGAATGCAGGGAACAGCTTCACCGAAGTCCATAGCTCTGTGGTCCATAGCCATACAGATAGGAAGCACCTTTCCTATTACAATTTCCTTTTTACCGTCAATTTCCTTTACAACGGGTCTGTCCTGAACTGCGCCGATGCAGAAAACAGCAACCTGAGGCGGAATTATTTCAAGTAAAGCAGCAGTGCCTCTCTGACCTCTGTAAAGTGAGCCGATATTTGAAATAGTTACGGTACCCTGCTCGATATCTCTGTCGCAGAGTCTTTCGCTTTCGGGAATGGAGTAATACTGCTTTCTTGCCTCGCCCTTGAGAAGCTTTGTTTTTGTTTTGCCGAGCTTTGACTCGGTTATTCTCAGAAGAGCCTGAAGAAGCTTACCTTTCTTTACTGTTTCAAGAGTTTTATTGAAGGCTACGGTGTAAAGAGCCTCTGTAAGGTCGGAGTTTTCAGCCTTCTCACGGAGCTTTTTCATATCTGCCGCCATCTGGTCAATGGTCTTTTCGTGGCAGTCGTGAAGATTGGTTGTCATCATGCGTCCGTCGGGGAGAATGGTCGGCATGGAAATATTTATATTTTCGTAGGTTGTAATTTTACCCTTTGCAGTGCGGTGATTGTATTCAATATGGGAGTTGAGGATGGGAGCTGCCTTTATACCTTCGCTGATTACCTTAAGTATAACAGTGTTGAAGGTTATTTTATCTTCATTTTTGCGTCCGAGATTGATTTTTTTGTATTCTTCAAAAAGATCTGTAACGTCGGGTTCATATACGTATGATATGTGAGGGATGTTCTGCCAGGAGTCTGTTGTAATGGAAGCTACCATTTTTCTCTGAATGTCGTAATACTCTGATTTGATGATTTTCATTTTGTCTTCACCTCTTTATAAAATTACCTCATTTGTTATTGCGCGGAAGCTTACTTTACTTCCGACGTTGGGAATATAATAAATAATGAAAATTGTAAAAACATAGTAAATTTATGAATAAACTGTAAACAACACCGTGTTGCACAACTTTTGTTTTCTTTAACAAAAATATGTAAAAATAGGTGAATTTTTTATAACTCTTAATGAATAGTAAACCAAAAATTAAAAACAATTAAGAATAAAAATGTGTTTTTTTAAACAGATTTACAAAATCTGTTACTGCTTTTTGGGGTGTGAATTTTGTCAAAAATGTTACAGACAGCACAAAATCTTGTTTTTTCAATAAAAATCAAGACTACATATAAAAAAAGGGGGTGCATATGCACCCTCTCTCATTTTTATTTCTTCGGTTTTCTTGTAACCTTGGTCTTATTACCCTTTTCGTCAACGATGTAGGTGTTTTCAAGCTGACCGACAAGGCTCGCCTTGAAGGAATCAATATATTCTCTTCGGAGAATATCTCTTTCCTTAAGCTCTTCATCTGTGAGTCCCTCGGGGGTTTTTGCTTTTCTTGCAAGCTCATTTATTCTGTTGATTTTTTCCTGAGTCATTATTTTTCATCCTCCCATTTTTTCCATTCCTCGGGGCAGTAACCGAGTGTGGCTTTTTTACCGTTTCTTACAATCGGAGTTTTAAAAAGCTCCTGATTTTCCAAAAGCTTTTCCTCTTTTGCTTCTTCTGAAGCGAGGTACTTTATAAAGGATTGCTCATATTTTTTGCTTTTCTCGTTAACAAGGTCCTCAAGAGAGCATTTGAGAGCTGTCCTAATTGATTTGTATTCACCCTTGCTCATACCGAATTTTGCAAGGTCAACAAACTGAAACTTAACGCCTCTTTCCTTGAAGTACCTTTGCGCCTTTTTTGTGTCAAAGCACTTTGCAGTGCCGTAAATCTGAATATTCATTGTCTGCTCCTTAAAATGTACTACTCTATATTCTAAGATATAAAAGGGTTTTTGTAAAGTGCTTTTTTTTATTGAATAAAATAAAGTGATGTGCTATACTGAAAAAGAGGTGAAAAATATGGAAATTTGCTATGTTATCGGTGCAGGAGACGTGCTTTACGACGGCACTGTTGCCGATAAGGATGATTATATAATTTGTGCCGACGGCGGATACGAATATCGCAATGTGCTCGGCAGAGAGGCTGATATGGTTGTAGGGGACTTTGATTCCCTTGGCCACGTACCCGAAGCGGAAAACAAGCTTGTTCTTCCCTGCGAAAAGGATGACACCGATATGGCGGTTGCCGTCGAGGAGGGCTTTAAGAGAGGTTTTTCCGATTTAGTACTTTTCGGTGCTCTCGGCGGAGAGAGGATTGACCACTCCATAGGTAATATCCAGCTTCTCAAGTACATTGCCTCAAGGGGTGCAAGAGGAGAGATACGTCACGGCAAAACCGTACTTGTGGCATTCAGAGACAGCGAAATAACCTTTGACGATAATATGAGCGGCTATATCTCGGTGTTTTCCCTCAGCGACGAAAGCAGGGGAGTGACTATCGAAAATCTGAAATATGAGGTTGACGGTATTTCGATGTACAGTGACCGCACAAAGGGACTGAGCAATGAGTTTATCGGAAAAAAAGCACGCATCAGTGTAGCCGATGGTACGTTGCTTGTGGTTTACACGAAAAAATAAAGCAGTTAACAGATGTTTAACGTTTGATAAATATTCCCGTTGTAAAATTTTATACAAGGGGAGATTTTATGAAAAAGCTTATCAGCTATCTGATTATAAAAAAGAATGACGATAAAACGCTTTTCTTTCTGCAGCTGACCACTCTCGGTAATATTGTGGTTGTGCTTGTCAAGCTTGCATCGGCTTTCGTTTTACCGTCGCTCTGGTTTTTTGTTAACGGGTGCTTTCTTACAGTGCTGTGTGTTGCAAGGCTTTTCACAATACGTGACTACCTGAAGATAAAATCTGCAACGAATAAAGAACAAGCAGAAAAAACAGGGCGCAGAAATTACCTTAATAACGGAATAATACTGATTTTTTCTGGCGCGGTGTATTTTTGTGTGAGCCTGTATATGCTCTTCAGAACATCAAGAATATCTATGCACGAATATATGACCTATCTTACTGCACTGATTGCCTTCTGGTCCGTCGGCTCAGCGATTTACGGAATGATAAAATATAATCGTGACAGAAATCCCGTGCTTAAGGCTGCTAAGATAACAAGCTTTGCCAACGCAATGACCTCGATTGTCCTCACTCAGGTGGTGCTTCTTAATAATTTTTCTCAGGGTGCGGAAAATCTCAATATTGCAAACGGACTTACAGGAATGACTGTAAGTGCGGCGATTGTTTTCATCGGTGTAAGAATGATAGTAGCTGTAAGGCGAGAGCAAGAATAAGCAATACCAAAACTAAAAAAATAGACCCGTAAGAGCTTAAAATCAGAAAACTGAATATCAAAACCGTTGCAAGAGCATTCACATAATGAGTCTTACAACGGTTTTTCATTGTTATATTCTGTTTTGCTTCGACTTTTTCATTTTTATCGAAAACACCCGTATGTCAATTCAACGGATTTTACAAGCTGTTCTCCTATCCGCTGACGAGAGAGAAAAATGAGTAGTATTTTATACCGTTCTTTTAGCTTGCACTAAAGCTTTTGAAGGTTGCAAGCAGTGTTCTGACAATTACAGGGCTTACGCCAAAAATGCCGCTTAAAACACCCGTGATACTTTCCATATTACCATCGGTTGAAAGAACCTGCATAACAAAGTCATACAGAACCGTAAAAACTGCTTCTTTGTCACCGGTAAGCTCTACTCTTTCACCGGTTCTGTCACCGCTTTCGGCAACTGCTGCGGTGGAAAGGGGAATGACGCTGTCGAAATCATAATCGGGAATGATTATCCCCGTACCGTCCACAATTTTTTCAAGAAGCTTCCTGACAGGAGGCAGCGTAAATCCGGTGTATGCCATTTTTGGGTTTGCTTCACAGCATTTAACCGCAATATTGTAGCTGTAAATGAGATCGGGAAGAATTGTGCACAGATACGAAACGGGAGCTTCCTTGAAGGGCTCAAGCATCCTCAGCAGCATATCAAGCACTATTTCAACTCTTTTTGCTCCGTCAACACCGTGTAACTTGATGAACTGCTCAATGTCGGGAGCAACACCTACGTGAAAGGACTCGGTTATGGTGACAAGAGCCTCATCATAGGTTGTAGGGGAAATAACAATATCAAGAGCGAGAATATCGCCGAAGTATTCCGTGCCCGCTCCGCAGGCGCTAAGAAAGGCTTCCTTGTCTCCGGGAGTAATGCCAAAGGGGATAGTTTCAAGCGTATGCCAGCTTTTTCCGTTCCTTTTATGCGTCAGAAGATAGTTGTAAGCCTCCGGAAAGCTTGTTTTCATTTTTTCAAAGGGAATATCGGCGAAGGCTATATCACAGAATTCATTCATAAACTTTATGAATACCGTAGCAACGGTGTCATTGAAAAGAAGCTTTTCAAGTTTGCCGTTTTTGAGATATCCCGAAAGAAGACTGTCGAGATAATTCATAATTTCCGAAACTCTGTTTTCGGTCATAAATTCTGAAAAAACATAAGAAAAATCTGCGTTTTTATTGTGTTGCTCAACGTAAGCGGAGACGTCAATATCGGTTTGCTTTGCCTTGTTTAGTGCGAATATATTAACAAAGATTGCTATTGCCTCGCTGACAAGGTCGCCGTAGATGATTTTACCCGCCTCACTGTCTCTTTTTACCGTTTTGAAGGTATTTGTAAGAAATCTCTCAAAAATAGGGTAGTTTTCTTTATAGGTGAGATGCTCTGCGATATAATAGCAGATATAAAGGAAAATGCTGTCTCTGTCACCGTTGATTTCAACTCTTTCTTTATAAAAGCTACTGCTTTCGGTTACCCTTGCCGTACCGAGCCCGACGATATAATCAAGATCGAGAGGCATATATTCAAGATCCAGTATTTTCCACACCGAGTCAAGCACTTCCTCTATCGAGGGAAGCTCGGGACCTAATTCCTTTTCGTTTATGAAGGCGACAGCCTTGCGATAATTAACAATGAAATCCGGAAGCATTGTACAAATATAGGTTATGGGAGCCTTTTTTATAGGATCAATCACGCCGAGTAGGTTTTCAATAAGAACTTCCATTCTTTTGCTTGCGTCAAGACCGCTTTCAAGCAGAAAACCGACAAGCGTAGGCATAGGCTCAATATGCAAGGATTCTATGACGGGTAAGAGCGCATCATCGTACAGAGACGGAGCCTTGAGAGCCATAGAAATTGCTTCGTCACCGAAAAATGCGGTAAAATCGCCGCAGGCCTCAATAAAAGCTTTCTTATCTCCGCTTTTTATACCGAAGGGTATAACGTCTATATGCTCCCAGGAGGCACCGCTTTGCTGCATACGGGTAAGGGTACGGTAAGCCTCGGGGAAGCTTTTTTTGAGCGATGTGAAGCTTACGTCTGTAAGGTTATTTCCGGAGACCTCACCGATAATTTTACCCACGAGGCTTGTACCTGCATCGCTGTAAAGAAGAGCTTCGAGCTTTATTTCACCGATTATTTTTGAAAGCACACTGTCAAGCCTTGTTATTTCAGCTGAAAGAGTATTCTTTGAGGCGTCCATATAGATAGCGGAGGCATCGGATTTTTCTTTGTTGTATTTCTCGGCTTCCTTTTCGCAATCAACCTTTTCACCTTTGGTTATAAGAGTGAAAACACCGAAAACAGAAGTAAAGGCAAGTATGATTGCAAGAAGAATGCACATAAGCTTTCTTTTCTTCGGGGCCTTATAGAGGGGAGAGGCCTTGATGAAATCAGAAAGTTTCACAAAATAAGGCTTTATCTTGACAACGGCAGGATCAAGCTTTTTGAGTATCGGCTTTAATTTTCCCACGGATAACACTCCTTAAAAAATCATACATATTTAGTATACACCTGATTTGTTTCGGAATTATTACAAAACAGAACATTTCTTCTTTGTTATCGAAAAAAGAGCCTTACATACAAATTCCCGTCGGTAATAACCGACGGGAAAGCATAAGCTTAAATTATTCACCCTTACCGAAGGAAAGGTCGAGCTCGCCGTTGAGAAGCTTTGTGAAGAATTCAAGGATGAGCTTAAGAACCTTCATAAACAGAGAGGTTTTAGCTTCAACGGAATCCTTATCGATTATATCACCCTTATCAAGACCTACAACCTTTGAAATAGCACCGGTTTCCTTGTCGTACTTAAGGAACTGGGAATACTCCTCGTAGGTGTCAATTGTCATACCGTCCGTTACAAGGAAGGCGTTCATAAGAGCATCAACGCTTGCGGGGAAGTTGCTGTGGTAAAGGTTTTTGATAAACCAGGTTGTTTCGGGAAGCACGCAGGTTGAAGCATCGATCATCTTATCTGCTGAAAGATACTTAAGATCCTCCTCGTCCATAGCCTTTATGTATTTATCGGAAAGAGTTGAGCCGAAATCAGCTACGGTTGCACCGAAGGAGGTTGATACTGTTGCGGCAGTACCGTCGGACTGCTGAGCGGAGTCTGCTGAAAGGGGGAAGTCAGCATAGTTATACTTTGAGATAACCATAATATCAAGACCCTGCTCGCTGAGCTCGGAGATTCTGTTTTCTGCGTTGAGCTGAACGTTCTGATGATATGAGCGGATCTTAGAGATCATGCCTGCATATTCCTGCTGAAGCTCGGGAGTGTTATAAACGAGAGCGATTGCATCCTCAACGTCTTCGGCACATACCATTGACCAGAAGGAGGGGAAGGATGCGTAAGAGTCGCGGAGAATTCTTGCAAGAGCGTCATCCTTAACGGACTGAACGATTCTTTCAACAACGTCTGTACCGAAGCCGAGAACGTAGGTCTCGTTTACAAAGCTTACTATCGTTGTAAGAGTTCCGAGGAGGGGATCCTCTTCGCTCATACCTAAAATATCGTTATCTGCAAGAGAATACTTAACGTAGTTATCTACTGCATCGGGATCAAGAACGATCTTGCCCGAGAAAAGAGCACTGATAAACTCAACACCGAGAGTTGAGGGGATATACATAATAACCTTGTTGAGTCTTGCGATGCTTGCCTCGGGAGCGTTCTGCAGATAAGCGGAAATGATGTTTCCGCCGAGGCAGCGGCCGATGAGGTTTACCTTTGTTGCGCCTGTTCTTGCAATAACGTTGTCAATAAACGTGTCAAGAAGCTCTGCGTTGTATTCAACGGAAAGTCTCCAGTCGTAGTGGAAGCGGTAGTAGCCGCCGGTGAACTTGCTGTTGCTGTGCTCAATTCTTGTGGTGGGATCAAAGCCTAAGCCGTAGTAGAAATTACCGTTGAGATCTGTTGATTCACCGTTGTTATCAAGCTTGAGGTCTGCATAGGCGGGAGCAATGAGGTTATAAAGGTCATTACTGTATTCACTGTAGTCACCGGTGATTTCAGCTACTGCAAGGTTTTTGAGAAGCTGGCCGGAAATTTCCTTGATGCCTTCAACAAGACCGAGGTCAACGGGGAAAGCCTGTTCTCCGCTTTTACCGATAAGACCGCTGCCGTAGCCTTCAAGGTAAACGGTAACTGTCTTTTCGTTTGCAGCGCACACAGAAGGTGCCATAACTGCAAAAATCATAATAACAGAAAGAATCACAGATATAAGTTTTTTCATTTTAAATTACCTCCGTTTTTAATTTATTAACATTAACATTTTATAACGAAATTGCAACAGACTATCCGAATAAATGTTAACAAACAATTAACACAAAAGGCATCCGATATTTCGGATGCCTTTATAATGTAAAATCGGAATTAAACAATGTAAGTTCATCGGGTAATCTTTCCCTTTATATACTTACGTCCGTCGCAATTTTGCATTATTCAGCAATGCTTTCTCCGTCCATTTCAGCAGGCTGAGCAAGGCCCATAATCTTGAGCATTGTGGGAGCGATGTCGCAGAGCTTGCCGCCTTCACGAAGAGTACAGTCATAGCCGCAAACGATGAAGGGTACGGGGAAGGTGGTGTGCGCGGTGAAGGGTGAGCCGTCTTCTTCGTACATCTTGTCAGCGTTGCCGTGGTCAGCGGTGATAAGCATAATGCCGTCCATTTCCTTAACTGCATCGTAAACCTTGCCTACACAGGTGTCAACGGCTTCAACAGCGGCCTTAGCGGCATCAAAGATACCTGTGTGACCTACCATATCGCAGTTAGCGAAGTTAAGAATGATAGCATCGTATTTGCCGGTCCTGATAGCTTCAACAACCTTTTCGGTTACCTCATAAGCACTCATTTCGGGCTGAAGGTCATAGGTGGGAACCTTGGGAGAAGCAACAAGGATTCTGTCCTCGCCCTCATACTGCTTTTCAACACCGCCGTTGAAGAAGAAGGTTACGTGAGCGTACTTTTCGGTTTCAGCGATACGAAGCTGGGTCTTGCCCATCTTTGAAAGATATTCACCGAAGGTGTTTTCAAGAGTCTGGGGCTTGAATGCAACGTGTACGTTGGGCATTGTAGCATCGTACTGAGTCATACATACATAATAGAGGGGGAAGAAGCCCTTCTTTCTCTCAAAGCCTGAGAAAGCCTCGTCAACGAAGGTTCTTGTGATTTCTCTTGCTCTGTCGGGGCGGAAGTTGAAGAATACAACGCTGTCATTTGCCTTGACGGTTGCATTTTCTGCGCATACTGTGGGAAGCACGAATTCGTCGGTGAGGTTTTTGCCGTCAGCGTCGATTGTTTCGTAGCTTTCCTTGATAGCCTTAACGGGGCAGTCGGCCTTTATGCCTTCGCCGTAAACCATAGCGGCATAGGCCTTGCCAACTCTGTCCCAACGGTTGTCACGGTCCATAGCGTAGTATCTGCCCATAACGGTAGCAACCTTGCCCAGACCGATTTCAGTGAGCTTGTCACAGGTTTCCTGCACAAAGTCTGCACCTGATGCGGGAGGCACGTCACGGCCGTCGAGGAAGCAGTGAACGAAAACGTCCTTAACGCCGTACTTCTTAGCCATTTCAACAATAGCGTACATGTGAGTGTTGTGTGAATGAACACCGCCGTCACTCATAAGACCCATAAGGTGAAGTGCGCTGTCATTTTTAATGCAGTTTTCCATAGCACCGCAGAGTGCTTCATTTTCGAAAAAGTCACCGTCGGAGATAGATTTTGTAATTCTGGTAAGCTCCTGGTAAACTACACGGTCTGCTCCGATGTTTGTGTGACCAACTTCGCTGTTACCCATCTGACCGTCAGGCAGACCAACGTCCATGCCCGAAGCACCAATCTGTGTGATTGGGTTATTTGCGAATATTTTATCAAGTGCAGGAGTATCTGCTGCGGCGATAGCATTACCGTCAACCGGTGCAATACCAAAGCCGTCCATAATAATTAAAGCAAGTGGTTTTTTTGCCATAATAAAAATCCTCTCGAAAAGTAATTATTTGCTAGCAGCCTCAACGATAGCAGCAAATTTTTCAGCAACAAGTGAAGCACCGCCGATGAGGCCACCGTCAACGTTCTCTTTAGAGAGAAGCTCTTGAGCGTTTGCGTCGTTCATAGAACCACCGTATTGGATAGTAACAGCCTGTGCACACTTTTCGCAGTAGAGATCTGCCAGCACCTGACGAATAATAGCACAAACTTCTTCAGCC
>JAZULG010000052.1:0-7639 GCA_045603005.1 Acutalibacteraceae bacterium | reverse complement strand
CTGTTTATGACAGCATAGCAATTATTTCTTTATACTCATCTGAATTTTTAAAATCATCTGAAAGGGGGTAGTATTCTATTGTCTCTTTTATCCAGCTTTTCGCTATAAAATTGCTGCCAAGCTCATACTTGTCAAATTTTTTGCCATCAAAAAGAGTAGATTTCATAGTTGTAATTCTGGGAAGTCTATCAAATTTTATTGCAAGCTCCGCACTTTTTCTCAGATTTTGCAGACCTTTTACTTTGTCGCCCTTCTGAGAATAAAAATAGCCTAGTAATCCGAGACAACGGGTTATAACAGTTCTCCACATTCTGCCGTAGTTACCGTCATTATAAATGTAATTGAAAAATTCTTTTGTTTTTTCAGTTGAAGATATCTGGTAGTCAAGACTGAATCTGTCTGTAAGATAATAGTCCGAGATTGTGGAGTAAAACAGAAAGAGCTGTTCTTCGATTGCCTCCATAATTACCGCATCGGCGTCGGGGTGATTATGCAATCTGTAGCAATAGCAATAATTCTCTCTGCCGTCTCTCATAAGTGGCATTTCCCTGATAATAGGTTCATAATCTTCAAAGGTAACCTTGGGATTTTCTTTGCAGGACAGATTGCTCATAAACCATATATAATATCTCTTGGCACAGATTCGTACTGCATCGTTGATGCAGCTGTTTTGTATATGATTATAAACAGATATAATTTCCGGAGAATTTTTTTCGAGATTCTCCCAGCCGTCATAAAACGTAAGATAACCCATCCGTCTTAGCTGCACCCGAAAATCAGTCGGATATTTTTCCTTCAGTACTTTTATTTGTTCGGATATAAGTTTTTCATCGGTGAGATTGTCATATTCATCGAGTAACCTTTCTAATTCTTCTTCATTTTCAGCTTTTTCAACGCCAAGCAAAGCGTCAACGCTTACAGAGAAAAATCGAGCAATTGACGGAAGAATGCTTATATCAGGATAGGTTTCTCCTCTTTCCCATTTGCTTATGGTCTGAAAGGAAACATTGAGAAAGTCGGCGAGCTTTTCCTGTGTCAGATTCCGATTGAGACGGAGTTTTTTTAGGTTTTCACTGAAATAAATTGTCATTATTTTCACCTCAAATAGTATTTATCAGCGCTGATCTGATTACATAATATCGCAGAAAAAATTTAAATTCAATAACTGATTTTGCGAAAAAATTCGCTTATCGGTAGAAATTTTCCGCAAAATGCTGAAAACAACTCAGCAGCCTTTTGGCTACTGAGCTATGGTGCGAGAGACGGGACACGGCTTTGCTTTGCAAATCCTGCGTCCTTGTCGACCCAATGCTTCGCATTCGGTACCCGTCTTCGGACTTCGAAGCTAAAAACAATCCGCCGGATTGTTTTCTTAACGCTTCTCACCCTCTTAGGGTTCAAGTCCCTCGTATACTTTTTGTAGATAAAAAAACTCAGCAGCCTTTTGGCTACTGAGCTATGGTGCGGATGACGGGACTTGAACCCACATGAAATTGCTTTCACTGGAACCTGAATCCAGCGCGTCTGCCAATTCCGCCACATCCGCAAATATTACAAACAACTCTCGTTGCAGTAAACTGTATTAATTTTTTAATTGTGCAGACGCGCTTCCGCGTGACCGCTTGCGGTACCCAAAATACGCTGTTCGTTATTCACTTCGCCGTATTTTGGCCGCTGCGCCATCCTCACCTTGCTTCAACTCCCGCAGGGAGCGCTACGATGACGATGCTGCCAATTCCGCCACATCCGCAAAAAAACCAAATGTCCCTATTTTTACACGGCGGGACAGCCGAGACGGGCAATTTGCTTATCCGTGCTTGTTATAATAACACAAAACATGGCTTAAGTCAATAGAAAAGAAGATAAATTGCAACTGAATTTTCAAGGTATTAAAACAAGAAGCCCGGTACATAAAACGTACAGAGCTCGTTGTTGCTTTTGTTTAATTGTAAGTTTATTTAACCGTTCAAAGGTAGGCGTACAGTGAATGCAGAGCCTTTGCCCGGTTCACTGTCAACGGTAATTTCTGCCTCTGTTATATCGATAACTCTTTTTACAAGAGCAAGCCCCAGACCGTTGCCTTTTGTGGTATGAGAAGTGTCACCCTGATAAAACTTTTCAAAGATACGGCTTAAGGTTTGTGCATTCATTCCGCATCCGCTGTCAGCTATGCAGGTTATTGCAAAACCTCCTTGTTTTTTTGCCGTAACGGAAATTTTTCCTCCTTCAGGAGTAAATTTGACAGCATTAGAAATCAGATTAGACCATACAATTTCAAGCAGTTCTCTGTCAGCGGTTACAACAATATCCTCATCGAAATCGGTAAACAGCTCGAGATTTTTTTCGTCCAATCGGGTTTCGAATTTCAGCATGGATTCGCAAAGCTGCTCACTCAGGTTGAACTTTTCTTTATTTGGAAAAATCTGCTGATTTTCAAGCTTGTTGAGTCGGAGTATACCTGTAATAAGCTCGTTCAGGTTTTTTGAAGCCGCCATAAGACCCTTTGTGTATTCTCTTTTTACGTCGCTCGGGAGTTTTTCGTCTTGTAAAAGTGTAGTATAATTGAGTATGACAGCAAGCGGTGTTTTGATTTCGTGAGAGACATTGGCAATGAAGTCTGTTTTCAGCGTTTCGATTTCTGAAAGACTTTCTGCCATCTTGTTAAAGTCATCGATTATGATATCAAGCTCATTTTTTCGCTTTTTACTGTCACGCGGCGTAATTCTCGCAGAGAAGTCGCCGTGAGTTATTTTATGAGTTGCATCGAGTATTTTCGTAACGGGAGATTGATATGTAACTTTCCTTTTTATTACATCAATGAGGCTCAGCATAAGACAAATGAAAAGAATATTCATAGCCGAAGATATGGCTCTTTCACTGAGAGTATTTTTGGGTATGAGTATTGACTCAGAGCTGAATTTATCGCTGAAGAACAAAAGAAAGCTACAGGTTACAACGAAAGCAGTAATAAAAAGGTATAGGAAAAAGCGCGATAATGAAAATAGACTGTATTTAATTCGGGTATCTTTATTATTATGGCTTTTCATTTTAATACCGCCTTATAGCCTAACCCGTGTACGGTTTTAATTTCAAAATCATCGCAACAGGCGAATTTGTCTCTGAGCTTTGCCATATAAACGTCTACCGTTCTCGGACTTGAAGCGGTCTCACTTTCCCAGAATTCATCCATAAGCTGTGAGCGTGTAAAGGCGTTGCCCGGATATGAAAGTAACTTGTAAATAATATTGAATTCACGTGCTGTCAGAAGGATTTCCTTACCGGCAAGCTTTGCCGTTCTTTCATTCATGTCCATAACAAGTGAGCCCACGGTTATGCTTCGGCTTGAATTGATTTTGGCTCTTCTCATAATAGCTGTTATTCTGAGAATAAGCTCCTCGGGATCGATAGGCTTTACCATATAGTCGTCAATACCTGCTTCAAAGGATTTTCTTTTAGTAAGAAAATCGTCTCTTGCGGTTACAAATATTATAGGGATTTCTTTATCCGTAACTCTGACCGCTTTTGCAAAATCAAGACCGTCGGTTTCAGGCATCATTATATCCGAAATAATCAGGTCAAAAACATTACTCTCCATTTCGGAAAGAGCCTTAGAAACGGATAAAGCAGATGTTGCCTCATAACCGTTTGTATTAAGATATGAACAAAGGCTTCTGCTGAGATCCTTATCATCTTCAACAACTAATATTTTAAACATATCAACGCCTCCTTGCATTGTTTTAAAAATTATAACCTTATAATGTTAAAAATATGTTAAAGAAAGAAAAAGGCATACAAAACAAAAAAACAGTATTTTAATATGTGAGAAAATATGATATCATATCAGAAAGAGAAAGGCGGTGAATGTATGGCTGAATACAAGGCTTTGCTTTGTGCGGTTAATTCTAAATATATACACTCCTCATTGGCACCCTGGTGCATTTATACCTCAGCAAAGAAAAGATGCTGTGACGGCGTAAAGCTCAATGTTTCAGAGGGTACCGTAAACGAAACGGATAACATACTAATGGAGCGGTTTATGTCCGCTGCTCCCGATGCAGTCGCTTTTTCATGCTACATATGGAATATAAAAAAAGTACTCTCTTTGTGTAAACGTATAAAAGAAGTATCACCCGCAGTTCGGATAATTCTCGGCGGTCCGGAGGTGTCATACCGTCAGAGAGAAATACTTGAAGATAACCCGTCGGTCGATTTTGTCGCTTCGGGTGAGGGGGAGGTTACTGTCCCTGAGCTTATAAACAGACTGTATCTTGGACTTGATACTGATATACCTGCCGTTTCTTACCGTACCGCCGACGGACTTCATATTGATAGCAGACCCGCTCCGACCGATGAAAGCATATCACCGTACTGCGAAGAATACTTCCGTACTCTTAACGGCAGAATTGCATATATTGAGAGCAGTCGCGGATGTCCCTTCAGCTGTGCTTTCTGTCTTTCGGGAAGGCTCGGCAAGGTCAGGTATATTGATATTGACCGTGTGAAAAACGAGATGGTACATCTTGCCGCAATGGGAGCAAAAACCGTAAAATTTGTTGACCGTACCTTTAACTGCAACAAGGAAAGAGCAGGGGATCTTCTCTCCTTTATAAATGAGCAGTACGGTAAAACTATCCCTGAGGGGACGTGCTTCCATTTTGAGATTGCCGCCGATTTGTTGGATGATGCACTCTTTGATATAATCGGAAGGCTGCCCGTCGGAGCGGTACAGTTTGAAATAGGGATACAGTCCTTTAATGAAGCGACACTCAGAGCAATTAACCGAAAGACGGACATTGAAAGAGTCGTCACAAATATACAAAAGCTGATTTTCTTCGGTAACTGTCATATCCACATTGACCTTATTGCAGGTCTGCCCGAGGAAAAATATGAGTTCTTCGTTAACGGCTTCAACAGAGCATACGGTCTCAGAGCAAATATGCTTCAGTTGGGCTTTTTGAAAATACTTCCCGGTACACCCATGGCTGAAGACAGAGAAAAATATCCTTGTGTTTACAATTCAGAGCCGCCCTATGAAGTAGTGTCAACGCCTTGGATTTCAGAAGGAGAGCTTGATAAACTCCGCAACGCCGAAAATGAGCTTGACCGACTTTATAACAGCGGTCGATTCAGACGTACTCTTGATTATGTACTGAATTCAGCAAACATTTCACCTTATGAGCTTTTCTTCGGCTTTGGTATGTATCTTGAAGCTATCGGTGAAAAGGGGAGTATTCCTCTTGATAAGTACACGAATATTGCTTTTGATTATTTTGCATCTCTTGAGGGCACGGATAATGGAAAGCTTCGCGATGCGATGATTTATGACCGTATTGCTACCAATAATTCGGGCGTAATACCGGAAAGACTGAAGGTAGCAGACGGTAATATGAAAAAAATCAGAAACCTTATAAAAGAAGCGGACCCGATAAACAAGGGGACAAACCGTACCGTTGCAATACTGTATTCGGAGAACAGAGCAATATACTGTGACTATGAAAACCTTAATACAGTAACAGGTGAGTATCAGGTTAAAGAATATATAATACCCGGAGAATAAAAAAACAAAAAATTTCATTTTTTCTGTTGACAACGGCGAATAATTGTTGTATAATCAACAAGCTGTTAAAAACAGATGCTGATATAGCTCAGTCGGTAGAGTGCATCCTTGGTAAGGATGAGGTCACCGGTTCAAATCCGGTTATCAGCTCCAAAAAACTTTCGTTCTTTTGAACGAGAGTTTTTTTATCCATTGCGAAAGCAATGGTATATCATCAGCCGTTAGGCTGTATATCATCAACACGGCAAAGCCGTGTTGTATCTCATCACACCTTTAGGTGTGCATAAAAACCCTTTCGCAATGATGATATACAAAACTAAAGTTTTGATGATATGCAATTCCTTACGGAATTGATGATATACAAGGTTTTGCCTTGATTTTTTACTTTTACCGCACTCGATAAAAACAAGACCTCATCCCTGAACTGCAACTTTTCAGTAAGGGATGAGGTCTTGTTTTATTTTAAACCTAATATATAATCAGCACTTACGTTATAGAGTTTACACAGAGCAATGATGTGTCTTACAGGTATTTCATTTTCACCTTTTTCATACCTTGAGTATACCTGCTGCGTGGTGCCCAGGTATTCGGCAACCTCTTTCTGCGTTTTGTCATTGTCTTCTCTTAAATCTCTGATAATTTCGATATAATTTTTCATACATAACTATCTCCCTTAAGTGTGATAGTTAAATTTTATATTACACCATATTTAGTGTATTGACTTTACACTAAATGTGGTGTAGAATTATATTTAATCCATAAAAATTTTTTCAAGAAATTCTCTATAGGAATTGAGGTGTTGGTTTGGGATTAAGATTCAGAAAAAGCTTTAAAATAGCACCCGGTGTGAAGATAAACTTAGGGAAGAAATCAACGAGTATATCGTTAGGTGGTAAAGGTGTTCACTACACTCTTACTTCAAAAGGTAAGCGGACAACCAGCATAGGCATTCCCGGCACAGGTGTTTACTATACGTCGAGCAGCAAAAAGCAAACAAAGAAAAATGCAAGTAAGGAAGTAAGAAATGCAAATAATGAAAAAAAGGAGACAAAAACAATGGATTCAAAAAGATGGTATCAGAAAAGCTGGGCAATTATTTTGTTTTTAATCATATTTTTTCCGGTAGGCTTATACCTTATGTGGAGATATGCCGATTGGAGTAAGCTTACCAAGATTATTATAACTGCTATATTGGCATTTCTTTTAATATTCAGCGGTAATTCTGAAGAGGGCGATATTCCTACTGCAGGTGTTGAAGAAAACGAGACAACAAGTCAGCAGGAAACAACAACTCAGTTAATAACAGAAGAAAGTACAACTCAGAGTAATACAGAGGCTTCGCAGGAAAATACAACTGAGAATAATACAGAGACTTCAGTTGAAAATACCACTCAGGGTATTACAGATGCATTGCCCGTTATTACTCCTGACACATCCGTTTCTGAAGAAGAAACAACTGAGGAAGTTACAACAACTCAGCCAGAGCCTACTACCGAAAAAGAAACAACAACAAAACCTGTTACAACAACTGAGAAGGTATCTGATATAGTTGGAGATGAAGTAATAGAAAGAAGCGTATATGTAACTCCGTCAGGAAAAAGATATCATTATGATGCTGAGTGTGGCGGTAAAAACAGCTACAAGATTACAATGGATGAGGTTGGCTCAAGAACACCTTGCCAGAAGTGTGCAAGCTAAGTTAAAAAGTCACACATAATATAAAAGAGGCGGTTTTTCCGCCTCTTTTTGTTGATTTCTATTGAATTTTGATTTTTAATTTGTTAAAATATTTTCGATATAATTTTCACGTATTGGATGTGATCAGATGAAAGCAATTATTGGCGGAAAAATCATTCTTAAGGACAGAATAGTCGAAAACTGTGCTTTGCTTTATTCAGATGTTATCGAGGGTGTTGTCCCCGTGGCAAACGTACCCTCTGATGCTGAAATTATCGATGCAAAGGGCGGCTACGTTGCTCCCGGTCTTATTGATATGCACATTCACGGCTATCTCGGTAAAGATGTCTGCGACGGTGAAGAGGAGAGCATCCGTACTATTTCAAAAGGCCTTCTCGCTAACGG
>JAZULG010000051.1:0-8785 GCA_045603005.1 Acutalibacteraceae bacterium | reverse complement strand
ATAGCTGAGTCAAGACCTACGTTGTAGGGGTTTTCCTGAACGAACTTCTTGAGCCATGCCTTCTTGATGTTGTTTTTGAGCTCTACGCCGAGAGGGCCGTAGTCCCATGTGTTGGCGAGACCGCCGTAAATTTCGCTGCCGGGGTAAACAAAGCCTCTGCCCTTACACAGAGCAACGATTTTTTCCATTGTTTTTTCAGTGTTTTTAAGCATTGTTAAAAACCTCCTTCTTTAATGCTGTTTGCCGTTGGTTTACGGCAAACGCCGAATATCTGAAACAGATGTGTATTATAATAGATTAAAGTTAAAGAAAAGTCAAGAGTACCGCAGAAAAACCGCTCTTTTAGATAAATAGCCTTTGACTTTTCAAAAATACAGTGGTATAATTTGCTAAAATATAATTAAAAGGAGATAAATTTATGCTTAAGAAATCACTTTCACTTGTTCTTGTTGTTCTTATGGCCTTTTCCCTCGTTATGACCGCATCAGCAGCAGACAGTGCAGATGCTCTTACAGAAAACGAGGCTCTTGCAGCAGCCGAGGCAGGTGTTGCCGCTCTTGTTGCAGAGGATGGCGACGATGTTACCCTCGACGAGGACCTTGCAGAGGAAATCACCGACGGTGCAGACACTCCCGAGGAAATCTCAAGAGTAATCGGCCGCTTCGTTTTCATCGAGGAAGGCAAGGTTGAAGAGCTTTCCGATGCCATCATCGCAGACAGCGTTTACACCGTAACCGTTACCAAGGACGGCAAGGAAACCGTATACGTTGCAGTTGATACCGTGAAGCACCCGGAAATATACGATGCAAGAGTATTTCTCAGCGTTGTTGACAAGCTTCTTGCAAAGTGCGATGAGGTTGCCGCAAAAGACGGTATTGACCTCAGCTCAGATAACTACAACCCCATGTCATACAACTTCCTTGCAGGTGAGCTTGCTCTTCATATGATGCTTGCAGACACAGTTGATATGCTCGGCGCAAACAGCTGGAACAGCGCACTGAAGGATATTTATGACAGAGCGGCACTTGTAAACCTCAACGTAGACGAGGACCGTTTCCCTCAGTCACTTATGGAGCTCCTCGGTTGGTTTGTGACATTTATCTTTAACATCTTTGCATAAGAAACAACGAAAGGACACCCGTGAGGGTGTCCTTTTTAAGTGGAGTCAGGGTAAGTAGAGGTAAAAATGACCAAAAATAATGTGGTTTTAAGAAAGGTCACGTGTTGTGTATTTAGTTTGGTTGAGATAGTTCTGCAAAGCAAGAAAGCGAAAGCGTTTATTGCCTGAAAAAAGGTGATGGCTAAAAAAGTTACTAACATACATCTTATCAAACACGATTTTGGTTTTTATTCCGCTTGTATAGAAGATAAAGTAGCCCTCGTCAATTTTTCTTTCACCAATACAATATCGTGAGGCACCATTGTGTTCTGATTGATAATTGTTCGCACAAGTCTCAAAATCAATGGTATGCCATTCTCCGTTATCACGATAAACGATACCGCTGGATTCATTGTCCTTTGTACCACGATTAACAGCAACAACAGAAGTATCCGAAACAATAATATATTCCATAATGCCACCTCTTACTTATATTATATCACTCTTTTGTGAGCAAATCAAGGCGAAGCCTTGTATATCATCGATTCCGTAGGAATTGCATATCATCAACACGCAGTGTTGCATCTCATCAAGCCGCAGTTAATACAGCCTTCAGCTGATGATATGCGCCTTTGGCGATGATATACACGCTGACGCGTGATGAGATACAAGGTCGGCTTGCCGACCTTGATGATATGCACCGCACTTCGTGCGGCGATGATATGCCAAGCCTGCGGCTTGGATAAAAAAAGAACGAAGCCTTTGCTTCGTTCTTTTTTGGTGACCCGGACGGGACTCGAACCCGTGTTACCGCCGTGAAAGGGCGGTGTCTTAACCGCTTGACCACCGGGCCTTATATATGAAAGAGGCGGACACGTTATCGCGCACTCTTTATTGTAGAATTGGTAGCGGCAGTGGGACTCGAACCTACGACACTCCGGGTATGAACCGAATGCTCTAGCCAACTGAGCTATACCGCCACATAATAGGGCGTTTTTCAACGCTTGCATAGTATATTACAGATATTTCGTTTTGTCAATACCTTTTTTGAATTTTTTTGCTTTTTTTCAAAATTATTTTCTGAGCTGAGAAAAAAAGTCTCTCAGAAGCTCCTCACAGGGCTCAGTCATATATCCTCCGATTATCCTTGGCGTGTGAAACCCGCCGGGAAAGCTCAGATTCATAGCCGTACCGAAGCAGCCGTACTTCTCATCGTAGGCACCGAAGTAAACTTCCTTTATCCTCGAGTTGAGTATTGCTCCCGCACACATGGGACAGGGCTCAAGGGTAACGTACATCGTGCAGCCGTCAAGCCTCCATGAGCCCAGTACGTTACACGCCTCGTAAATCACCTCGGTTTCGGCGTGGGAAAGAGCATTGTTTCTCTCCTCACGTCGGTTGTGTCCCCTTGCAATTATTTTATTATCCTTTACTATTACCGCTCCCACGGGTACTTCACCCTTGAGAAGTGCTTTCCTTGCTTCCTCTATGGCGGCAAGCATAAAATCTCTGTTCATATTATGATACCGCCTGCTCTATGGGTGCTATATAGTCCATCGTTATTATAAGCATAATCACTATAACAGCGATAATTGCCGGAGAAGAAAGAAAGGCTCTTATCTTTTCTCCGTTGGTGAGGTCTGAGACCTGCTGACTGTTTTCCTTGCCCATAATCCTCCTGAAGACTGCAAAGCACACAAGACCGAATACAATAAAGAAAAGGTTCAACGCCGAATACGCTGCCACCAGCACGTCGTCACCGAAAAACTCACCGATGTAGCTCAGTGCCACGGAAAAAAGGTTGTTACCTGCATGAATGAGAATACCGGTCCAGATTGTCTCGGTACGTATAGAAAAATAACCGATAGCAAAGCCTGCAACAAGAGCAAAGGGTGCCTGCACAAGATTTCCGTGTATAAGCGCAAAAATCAAAGAGGAAATAAATATGGCAAAGCCGTTGCCGTAGGGCCTCAGATTACCCATAACGTAGCCTCTGAGTGAAAGCTCCTCCACAAGAGCGGCAACAAAAACCACCTGAACCACCGTAAGAATTATCCCTGTCACTCCCGTCGGAAGCCCCACATCGGGAGAAGAAAGCGAATAACCGAAAATTGCCATAAACGTGGAGAAAAAGGCAGTTACGTAGTTCGCAACCATACACGCTCCCATACCCGCAAAGAAGGCGAGAAAAACGGACAGGGGCTTCTTGGGCTTTGAAAAAATAAGAGGCTCGGTAACGCCGCTGATTTTTTTCATTCTGCTTCCGAAAAGCATAAAGGAAGGAAGAATACTGAAAATTATAAGAAGAACCTCCGTTCCCTTACGGAAAAGCTCGTTTGTAAGATAAAGCTCTCCGAAGCCGAAGATGCCGAGAATTACGGAATAAATATTCTGCAGGGCAAGATAAAGCAATACCGCTCCCCCGACACAGTGGCCGAGCCTGCGGATATCCTTTTTTTCCTTGCTTCTTCTTAAAATAAAGCCGTTCATATCGGAAAAATTATCCCAATAGGGATTGCCGTTATGATTGCCGTTATAATAGGGGTACTGCATAGCTTACCTCCGTTTATTTTCTGCGGTTTTCTCTTTTTGCCGTCTTCTGATTTTCGGCAACTCCCTCTGTGCTTGAGGGCACAAAAAGAATTTTGAAGGTTATAAGCATAAGCTTTATATCCTCAAGAATATTCTGGTGAGCAATATACATAAGGTCCATCTGCACCTTATCGTAAGGCGGAGTATTATACTTACCGTAGACCTGAGCGTAGCCCGTAAGACCTGCCTTGACCTGAAGACGCAGAGCAAACTCGGGCATATCCTTTTCGTACTCGGCGGCGATTTCGGGTCTTTCGGGTCTGGGGCCTACGAAGGACATATCACCCTTGAGAATATTGAAAAGCTGAGGCAGCTCATCAATACGAAGCTTACGGATAATCTTGCCCACGGGAGTAATTCTGTCGTCGCTGTCACCTGCAAGGCGTGCAACGCCGTCCTTTTCCGCATCCTGAATCATACTTCTGAATTTGATTATCTCAAACTCTCGGCCGTTGAGTGTAAGACGTACCTGCTTATAGAAGGCAGGGCCCTTGTCATAGGCCTTTATTGCTATAGCCGTAACAATCATTATGGGGGAAGAAATAATAATCGCTATAAGTGAAAGCAAAATATCAAAAAATCGCTTTATAAGCTGATAAATAAGGCTTGTGTCGCTTCTTTTGCAGCGGTACACGGGTACATTCATAAGCTGAATGGTTCTGCCGCCTCTTATAATTGTATCCGAAATTTTCGGCTTTACGTATGCAACCTTGCCGTTTGCAATACAGTATTTGACTACCTCGTTACGGTAATCAGAGGGCACACCGCAAAGGAAAACAGCATCAACAGACCTTATCTGCTCAAACAGCTCCGCAAGAGAGGTTTTCGCCGAGTTGAAGGTACGTACAACATTGAAGCGCTTATCAATGCTTCTGATGCCCTTGAGGGAGAGATAAGAGTCAATATTCTCAAAAACAACCACCGTTTTCTTCGGCGCGTGAAATTTAAAATATATTGCATCGGTCACAAGCGCCCACAGCGACGCAAAGGCGGAAAACAGAACGAACATTATAAAAAACGGTAACGGCGATACCAGACGGTAGCTTAAAAGTGAGAAGATAACGTAGAGTATCGCCTGCTGAAAGCCTATGGCTATTATCTGAGAGAAGATAAGGTCATGCACCTGTGCCGTTCCCACCATAAAGCCGCCGTAAACCTTTACAAAGGCGTAGTAAACGGCAACAAAAACCGCAAAAAGCATATAGTTACCGTATTTATAGAAGGGGTTCGGTATATAGGGGTTGTAATACTCCGTCCAGATAAAATAGAGCGTTCCGGAGAAGACCATTATGATAAATATTTTTGAAAGATAAAGCACGAGCTTTTCCTTTATGTTTTTACTTACGTTATTCATATAAATAACCTCAATTTCTTTTTTACCTTACGTCTGTTTAAATCCGTAAATTCAAAAAACAATTCACCTTATGATATCATATTTATTCTGATAAGTAAAGTATTAAAATTTATCCGCCTGCTTATGTACATTTTTTACATAAATCTGCCGGATATTTTTGTTTGACTTGCTTCGCTTTGTATGATACAATATTGATGTCAGATATCTTCGTGAGGCTCAGCCTCGTTTTTATATATACAATTCAATACACCCAGAAGGAGGCTTTATGAAAGCTACAACACAAAAAAGCTTCGGTGCAAAATTAAGCAGCAGCTTCTCTGCTCTTTCAGATAAAGCAAACAGATATAATTCATCAAAAAAAGGACCGGGTAAAAAAACTCTTATCGTCGGATTTATCCTGATAATCCTTGCCCTTGCTCTTTTTTCCGTAATCACTCTTATTGATGAAAATTCCAAGACCCCCGCCGCCGATTCAACGGAAATAGACCCCGCGCTCCTGAATCCGTCGGCTAATCACCTTTCCACAAGGCTTGTTTTTGCCTTTACGGATACGGAAAAAACCAAGGTCTTATCCATTATGTCAGCAGATTTCAGCTCAAAGGATAAACAGCTCGTTTACAGCTTTATTTCTCCCGCTTCGGTTGTCGGATATAACGGAACAACCGCAACTCTCAGCGAGCATTTTGCCGCAGGCGGTGCAGGGCAGCTTATACCTGCCGTAAGCGCATGCACCGGCGTCACCTATGACAGATACATCGTTGCCGACGATAATTCCTTCGGACGTCTGCTTCAGCTTCTCGGAGACACAGAGGTTACGATAGAAAACAGAATAAGCTACGAACACAACGGAGTCAGCTTTATTATTGATGAGGGTCAGCAGACCCTTACTCCGGATATGATGCTCAAATATTATTTATATCTTATCACCAATGACTCTCTCAACGGTGAAAAAATAGCCTCGATTATTATTAACTGCTTTGAAAGGCTGTTAAGCTCTGAGGATGAGACTGCCTTTGAGAGCGCCATAGGTTATTTTGAAACAGATATCTCCGCTCAGGATTATTCCAACAATAAGGAGCTTCTGCGTTCTCTCCCCGATATGAAGCTTGCAGAGCACGCCGTGAGAGCTGACGGATAGAATTTCACTTTTAAAAAAACAAAGTATAAACTGTTTACCCCGTAAAACACTATTACGGGGTGATATTTTTATGGATAAGAACAAGAATAAAGATCCGTACCATTTTGAAGAAACAAAGGACGGGCTCGAAAAAAGATTCAGAGTTGTTATTTCGGCAAGGAATGCTTATAAGCTCAGAGAAAAAAATAATAAGAAAAAATAACCGTCAGAGCAGACTAATTTATTTTTAGTCTGCTTTTTCGTTGCTATTATTTGCGGAATATGATATAATCGAAAAAAACACAAAGGAGAAAATAAAATGAGCATTCGTGTCGGAGACTTTGTAACCTCCTGCCATGCAGGCTACTGGCAGCTTCTTGCAATAAAACCGAAAATAGCCGATGAGGATTACTCCTCTGAAGTCACACACTACAAAAAGGGAGACGTCATCGGTCAGTGGGTTATACTTAAAAAGGCTTTTACCCCTAAGATGAAGCCGAAAATAGAATTCGAGTTTACCGATGCCTCATGGCTCAGACCTGTTTCTCCTGAGGTTAAAGCAGAAATTGACAGATACTTTGCCGAGCATCCGGATTTTAAGGAAAAATATGATAATGCCGAAATCAATATCCGTCCTCAGGTTACAAACTGCTGGATAAATCTCGACGAAAAAGAGGAGGCAAAGCTTAGGGATGTTATTGAAAAGCTCCCGTCTCTCTTTACAATGGAGGATTTCTGGAAAAAAGCAAAGAAATTCAGAGACAACACAAAAAAGCCTCCCTCAACTCACATATTGAATTTTACGTCATACCCGTGGGATCTCGACAGAAAAGCAAATTTAATGTTTTTCGGTTGTGAATTGACAAAACTTTAAGCTTCAGAGCAGACTAATTTATTTTTAGTCTGCTTTTTCGTTGCTATTTTCTTGAAAATGTGATATATTCAAAAAAATAAAAAATGAAAGGATGTCCGCCGATGAAAAGAAAAGAAGAAAGCCATGCACCTTCAGAGGGTACCGTCGTGCATTCAAAGCTTGTGCTTATTGTAGGAATCATCGGAGCTGCATTTTTCGGCTTTTGTGCCGTTGCGGCATTCCTGTCGGAAGGCTTCGGTTATGTGGCTGTCATTCTTGCGGCTTTTGCTATTATGAGTGCATCACTGATAGTTGCATATATCAATCAAAAAATAAGCTATAACCCGGACGGTTTTGTTGTTACGGGCTTCTTCGGTAAAAAACAAAGCTATTCCTACAGAGATGCTACGGCTTTTTTAAACGACGGAAAAAATCTGAAGCTTTTCGTTGGAAAAAGAAAAATTACCCTTGATGAATCCTTTGTCGGCAGAAAAGAATTTATTAACTTTGTAAGAAAGCAATACCGAAAATATAACAACGGTGAGGCTTTGCCTCAGAATCAGGCAGGCTCCCGCGATATATTCAAAGGAAACATTGCGGACTCCGGCGGTATGATTTTTGCATACATAATGTTAATTGTTCTTCTTGTTGCGGCGGCAATTTTTGTGCTTGTTATAATGAAGCCCTTCTCTGCAGATGAGCTTGAATATAAAGAGATACGCTTTGACTACTGTGCAGTTGAAGATAAAACTCTCTCGTTACATATTAACGGTGATGATATGCCCTACGAGGTGCCCGAATATGAAAAAACTATGGCGAGATTTGAGGAATTCATATCAGCTTACCGTGACGGTGAAGCCTTTTATGTGGGCTATGAGGCTTATCCCGATGCAGATGAGCCCTATTACTGTGCCGCAACTATCGAGGGAAGCGACGGCACCGTATATCTTTCTCTTGATGAGTCAAACGAATATCAGAAGAAAAACAAAGCACAGATAATGATGCTTTTTGGCGGATTTCTGCTTTTCTGGCTTGTTTATGTAATCGCTTCAATATATGTGGGCCGTAATGCAGAAAAATTCAGCCTCCGTTTTCTCAGCCTTTTCTTCAAAAAAAGCTATATTCTGGTCAGCAAGGACAGTAAAAGCAAAAATTAAGTCTGAGCACGACAGGCTTTATGCGGGATATATCAAATAAACTCACGCAGAGAATCCCTCTAGTCCCTATTCCCTCAACACTAACCTCAAAGCAGACTAATTTATTTTTAGTCTGCTTTTTCGTTGCTATTTTCTTGAAAATGTGGTATATTATATAGGTATGACTAAAAAAAGGAAGTGATTTAATGATAAGCACCAACAACGTTACTCTGCAGTACGGAGGCAGAGAGCTTTTCAAGAGTGTTTCAATCAATTTTACAAAGGGTAACTGCTACGGTCTCATCGGTGCAAACGGAGCAGGTAAAAGTACGTTTCTTAAAATTCTTTCAGGTGAAATCGAGCCGAACAAGGGCTATGTTACCATCACACCGGGTGAAAGACTTTCCGTTTTAAAGCAGGACCACTATGCCTATGATCAGTATGACGTTATCCGTACGGTGCTTATGGGTAACCCCAAGCTTATTGAGATTATGGATGCCAAGGAGGAGCTTTACTCCAAGGAGGAATTTACCGAAGAGGACGGTATCCGTATCAGTGAGCTTGAGGAGGAGTTTGCCGAAATGGACGGCTGGAGCGCAGAAAGCGATGCGGAAATTCTGCTTAATGCTCTCGG
>JAZULG010000050.1:0-4526 GCA_045603005.1 Acutalibacteraceae bacterium | reverse complement strand
CCATAAGCCTTCCTGAGGAATGGGGGCGGGGCCGTGGTTCGGTCCTTTTTTGACCGTACACATCTGTTCAACTTCATGTGAATAATTCATGTTGTTCAATTGCTCCTTTCGGAATATATTATTGGTTTTGTTTTTACCACATAATATAATAACAAATTTTTTTCATACTTTCAATAGTGACAGCATATTTTTTTAGGATAAAGCTATGTATTTTTTAGCATACGGGTTTACAGATGGCGTGGAGTGTGAGGGATTGGGGATTCGTAGGGACCGTCGCCCCCGACGGTCCGCGGATGACGAGTAGCCGGTAGTCAGGTGAATTCCCTGCGGGATTTTGACGGGTAACATATGTTGTCCTCCCCCTATTTGCATTTTCGGAATTTTTCGTGTATAATGTACCCATTGTTATTTATCCCGAAAGGAGTTATTATATGAAGTCCGTTATAATCAACGAAAAGCTTTGTATCGGCTGCGGAAAGTGTGTGAAGGACTGTGTGAGTGAAAAGCTCTCAATTGTTGACGGTAAGGCTCAGTACAATGCAGAGAAATGTATTCTCTGCGGCCACTGCTATGCAATCTGCCCCGTAAATGCTGTCACCCTGACAAGGTACGGTGAAATAAGTGAGGAGAAGCCGACACCCTTTGATGTTATCGACAGCGATAAGCTTCTCGCCTTTATGAAAAGCCGCCGCACAATCCGCCGCTTCACCGATGAAAAGGTAAGCGAGAAGGATATTGCAAAAATCATCGAGGCAGGAAGATACTGCCCCACAGGTACAAACGCCCAGGATTTCTCCTTCACCGTTATTACTGACTCTCTTGCAGATTTAGAAAAGGATGCGGTTTCCGTTTTCAGAAAGGCGCAGAAAATCGGCGGTAAGCTTTCAGCCTACATCAGAAACAGTACTATCGATGACCACTTTTTCTTTAAGGGTGCGCCTCTTGTTATCGTAGTAAACGGCAAGGGCAAAACCTCTCCCTGCCTTGCTTCCTCTTATATGGAGCTTATGGCTGAAAGTCTCGGTCTCGGCGTACTTTACAGCGGCTTTTTCATAGCTACAACAAAATTCTCAAAGAGAATCGCTAAAAAGCTCTCCACTCCCGACGGACAGGACCCTGTCACCTGCCTTGTAATAGGCTATCCCGATGTGAAATATGAGCGTATACCGCCGAGAAACGAAGCGATAATAAACAAAATATAAAAGTTCTTTGAATACTTTCTTTCAAGAAAGTATTGCCCGCCCGGTGATGGCATAATAAAAATAAATTACCTATACTATAAGGGGACACTTTATAAAAAGCGTCCCCTTAATTTTGTTCGCACTTGAAAATATAACTGAGGCACACTCTGTAGCGGAGTGTGCCTCTTGAATTATGCTTATTTATCAAACATAGGTCTTGCAACGTATGATGTGTGGAGAAGCTCGTGAGCCTTGTGGCTGTTGGGCTCGCCAAGGTATTCAGCGTAAACTGTCTTAACATCCTCGTTGTCGTGGCTCTTTCTGTGAGGACGCTTTGCGTCATTTTCATAAAGTGCCTTTGCTCTGAGAGCCTTGAGGTCAACTGTGTTGCGTACTGATGCAGGCTGTACGGGCTGACCGCCGCCGTTGATACAACCGCCGGGGCATCCCATAATTTCGATGAAGGTATAGTCAGCGGTGCCGTCCTTAACCTTATCCATAAGAATCTTTGCATTCTTTGTGCCTGATGCGATAGCAACCTTGATCTGTGTACCGTCAAGGTCATAGGAAGCTTCCTTAACGCCCTGCATACCGCGTACATCGTGAAATTCGGGGTTGTCAAGGCTCTTGCCTGTGATAACCTCAGCAGCAGTACGAAGAGCAGCCTCCATAACACCGCCGGTAGCACCGAAGATAACTGCGGCACCTGTACCCTGACCGAGAGGAGCATCGCAATCCTCGTCGGGAAGTGCGGTGAACTTGATACCTGCGGCATCAATCATTCTGCCAAGCTCTCTTGTAGTGAGTACATAGTCGATATCAGGATAGCCTGCGCCTGCTTCGTCAGCTCTGCCGCATTCGAACTTCTTAGCTGTACAGGGCATAATAGCAACGGATACGATATCCTTGGGATCAATGCCGTTCTTTTCAGCGTAGTAGCTCTTGATGATAGCGCCCTGCATCTGCATGGGTGACTTGCAGGTTGAAAGATGGTCAAGCTCTGTGGGATAGTAGTGCTCGCAATATTTGATCCAGCCCGGTGAGCAGGATGTGATCATGGGAAGTACGCCGCCGTTCTTAACTCTGTCGAGAAGCTCGTTTGCTTCCTCCATAATTGTAAGGTCAGCAGCAAAGTTGGTGTCAAATACCTTATCGAAGCCGAGGCGACGGAGTGCGGCAAACATCTTGCCTGTTACGTCTGTACCAACGGGCATATCGAAGCATTCACCGAGAGTTGCACGAACTGCGGGAGCAGCCTGAACAACAACGTGCTTTGTGGGATCACTGATAGCTGAGAATACCTTTTCGGTGTCGTCCTTTTCATAGATAGCACCAACGGGACAGTTAACGATACACTGACCGCAGGAGATACATGAGGTCGAACCGAGAGGAAGCTCGAAGGGTGAAGCGATGTGAGTGTCAATACCTCTTGCGCTTGCGCCGATAACGCTGATGCCCTGATTGTCGCAGGCAGCAACACAGCGGCGGCAGAGGATACACTTGTTGTTATCTCTTACCATATGAGCAGCTGAGAAGTCAAGCTCGTAAAGGGGCTTACTGCCGTCGAATCTGTCTTCTTCAGTTACGTTGTATTCTTTGCAGAGTCTCTGAAGCTCACAGTTGCCGCTTCTTACACAAGAAAGGCACTTTCTGTTGTGTGTTGAAAGGATGAGCTCAAGAGTGGTCTTTCTTGCCTTACGAACCTTTTCGCTGTTTGTGAAGATTTCTGTTCCTTCTCTTTCGATGGGGAATACGCAAGCTGCAACAAGGCTTCTTGCGCCTACAACTTCAACAACACAGAAACGGCAAGCACCGATTTCGTTCATTTCCTTGAGATAGCAGAGAGTGGGGATTTCAATACCTACCATTCTTGCTGCATCGATGATTTTTGTACCGTAAGGTACGCTGCAAGGAATATTATTGATTTTAATGTTAAGCATTTTTTCCATTTTTACGTACCTCCTTATTTCTTAATAATAGCCTTGAACTTACAGGAATCCATACATACGCCGCACTTGATGCACTTTGATGTATCGATGGTGTGAGCTTCCTTGACCTTGCCTGAGATAGCACCGACGGGGCACTTCTTAGCGCAGAGAGTACAGCCCTTACACTTATCAGCCTCGATTGAGAATGAGAGAAGGCTCTTACATACGCCTGCGGGACACTTCTTGTCAACAACGTGAGCAACATATTCGTCACGGAAGAACTTGAGTGTTGCAAGAACGGGGTTGGGAGCTGTCTGACCGAGACCGCAGAGTGAGTTTTCCTTGATGTAGTGGCAGAGCTCTTCGAGCTTGTCAAGGTCTTCGAGAGTAGCCTTACCCTCTGTAATCTTATCAAGCATTTCAAGAAGACGCTTTGTACCTACACGGCAGGGAGTACACTTACCGCAGGATTCGTCAACTGTGAAGTCAAGGAAGAACTTAGCGATGTCAACCATACAGTTGTCCTCGTCCATAACGATGAGACCGCCTGAGCCCATCATACAGCCGATAGCTGTAAGGTTATCGTAGTCAATGGGAGTATCCATAAGTGAAGCAGGGATACAACCGCCTGAGGGACCGCCTGTCTGAGCAGCCTTGAAGGCCTTACCGCCCGGGATACCGCCGCCGATTTCATAGATAACGTCACGAAGAGTAGTACCCATGGGAACCTCAACAAGACCTGTGTTCTTGATCTTACCGCCGAGAGCGAATACCTTGGTACCCTTTGACTTTTCGGTACCCATTGATGCGAACCAGTCAGCACCCTGACGGATGATAGCGGGAATGTTAGCGAAGGTTTCAACGTTGTTTTCTGTTGTGGGCTTGCCGAAAAGACCCTTAACTGCAGGATAGGGTGGACGGGGTCTGGGCTCACCGCGGTTACCTTCGATTGATGTCATAAGAGCAGTTTCTTCACCGCAAACGAATGCACCTGCACCAAGCTTGATGTGAAGATCGAAATCAAAGCCTGAGCCAAAAATGTTCTTGCCTAAGAGACCGAGCTCCTTAGCCTGATTGATAGCAATCTGAAGACGTGCAACAGCAATGGGATATTCAGCACGAACGTAAACATAACCCTCGGTAGCACCTGTTGCATAGCCGCAGATAGCCATAGCTTCGATGATGCAGTGGGGGTCACCCTCAAGAACCGAACGGTCCATGAATGCACCCGGGTCACCTTCGTCAGCGTTACATACAACATACTTCTGGTCAGCCTTGTTGGCAGCTGTGAAGCTCCACTTGAGACCTGTGGGGAATCCGCCGCCGCCGCGTCCGCGAAGGCCTGAATCCTTGACTATCTGGATTACCTGCTCGGGAGTGAGCTCTGTAAGACACTTAGCGAGAGCCTGATAGCCGT
>JAZULG010000049.1:0-21386 GCA_045603005.1 Acutalibacteraceae bacterium | reverse complement strand
GCATGGTTCTCCTCACTTCTTCTTTCAGAGGGCTACGAAGCAACAATCGAAGCTTTCATCAAGCACAGAGACTTCCTTCACGCTCTCGGCGCAAAGGTTATCGGTGCATCAGAGCAGGGTAACAGTATCCAGGGTAAGGATGTAAGTATCTTTGGTGAAAAGCCTGTTTATACTGACGAACAGTGGGAGCTTATTGCTAAGGGCTTTAACGAAATGGGCAGACTTGCAAAGGAAAAGGGTATGTACTTCACAGTTCATCACCATATGGGTACAGGCGTTCAGACTGCAGAGGAAATTGACAAGCTTATGGAAATTACTGATCCTGATCTTGTTTATCTTCTTTTTGATACAGGTCACCTTTCATTCAGCGGTGAGGATGTTCTCGGCGTACTCAAGAAGTATGTTCACAGAACAAAGCACGTTCACCTCAAGAGCATCCGTAAGGATGTAATCGAGGATGCAAAGGTTAAGGGATATTCCTTCCTTGACAGTGTACGTGCAGGTTCATTCACAGTTCCCGGTGACGGTGATTTTGATTTCACTCCCGTGTTTGATATCCTTGATGAAGCTGGATATGAAGGCTGGGTAGTTGTTGAAGCAGAGCAGGATCCCGCTAAGGCAAATCCCTATGAGTATGCAGTTCTTGCAAGAAACTACATCAGAGAAAAGACAGGTCTTTAATAAAAAATCCGTCGCTGTTTTTTACAGCGGCGGATCTTCTATTTTAATATTATTTCAGCAACCCTGAGGTCGTGCGGATAGGTAATCTTTATATTCTGTACGTCACCCATAGCGAGGTATACTTTTTCACCGCTTACAGTAAAAATACTGCAGGAATCAGTAAGGATAGCCTTCTTTTCCACACTGAGACCGTCATAAAGCTTTTTTAGTCTGAGCGCCTTGAAGGTCTGAGGAGTCTGACACTGATAAAGCCTGCTTCTATCAGGAGTATCGTCAACGATGAGTCCGTCTGAGCTCTCAATTATTGTGTCAGTTGCGGGAATTACAGTGCCGATTGCGTCGTAAAGATTTGATTTTTCAATATGGTCATTAATTATATTTTCAGTAACAAACGGTCTTACGGCATCGTGTGTGACAATGACGGTGCTTTCATTCAGTCCGTCTGTTTCTTCGATATATCTTACTGAATTCATAATTGTTTCGTTTCTGTCCGGACCGCCGGCGATAACTGTTACTCTTTCGTCAGGACAGTACCTGCAAAGCAGCTCGGAAGTATAGCTGCGCCATTCCTCAGGGCACATAACTATAATTTTTCTGAATTTGCAGCAATTAAGAAATTTCTGCACTGTGTGAGCAATTATCGGTTTATTGCCGACAGTTATGTATTGCTTCGGCATTTCTGCACCCATTCTGCTACCGATTCCGCCTGCCGCAATTGCTGCATACAACATATTCTCACTCCTTATGTTTTATGTTTTAATTATACAGAATCATCAACGATTGTCAATATGATTATATCCCGTTAAAGTTGACAAAATACAACATAAAGAGTATACTTGTATGGATTTAATATACGAGGTGACCTTAAGTATGAATCAGTATTTTCTTGATGAAATAAAATGTATTTTCAATGAGATTGCCAAGAAAAAGCATCGCCCGAGATTTTACGCAAAAAAGAAAGTAACAGTTGTATGTGATGAGCACAGCCTTGCTGCTTATCTGGCAGGCTACTATTCATCTGTATGTGATGTTGAACAAGGCGGCAGTGTCAGCGTAGTTGCTGAGGGTGAATGGCAGAACCGAGATATTTATGATGAAAACTTAAACGAAAATCCTATCCTTGGAATTTACGGTAATGATGCAGAATATTCAAGTGAGCGCACTTTTGACGCTGATGATACATTTTTTTACATTGCAAACCTTCAGCTTGAAAGATATGCCGACGAAAAGATTTTCGAAGAAAAAAAGAATAATCTTGCGAAATGGATCAGCCGTGCTCGCGAAGCAGGAGCGTCCTTTGTTTTTATTCCGATATTCAACTTCAGAGAGCCTCTTGCTCAGGGTATTGCTGCCTGTTCAGAGAGAGAACTTGAGGCAGTAAGTCTTTACGACAGTAATTTTCTTCAGGGTAAGCAGGTTATTGAGCTTGAAGACGTTTGCCGCAGACATTTTGAGCAGGAGACTCAGACGTTGAAGGTTGTCCGTTTTGACACTGTTTTCGGTCCTCTTGTGAGAAACACATCCAAGCTTGACCTTGATAGTATAATCAGCGAGCTTATAAACAGTAATCGTGTTACCTTCAGAAGAAGTGATGTTTTCACATATTATACGGCTTGTTATATAAGACAGGCTGTTTCTGCAGTACACTGTGTAGCGGTTAAGGGCCTTAACGGAAATATCTACAATGCGGCTAACTACCGTTTCACACTTCATGACATAAAAAACAATCTCTATAAGAGCTTCAGCTACAGAAAGCCTGAGATTATTTTTGACGGCGGAGACGAAGGTGAGGCCTGCAGCAACAGTTATGAATGCCTGAGCAATCTTAAAATCAAGAATCTCGGTTGGTCCATTGTTACTCCTTTGCAGGAAGCAATATACAGAACCGCTCTTTCTCTTACAGATGATGAATATATTGCAGGATTTTATATCAGTACCTATCAGGGTAAGCTTGACCGCATCAAGAGGGTCGAGATGGATATAATCAGAGAGATTGACCGCATATGCAAGGCAAACGGCATAAAGTATTTCCTTGTGGGCGGCTCACTGTTAGGCGGTATAAGACACAAGGGCTTTATTCCCTGGGATGATGACATTGATATAGGAATGCTCAGAGAGGACTACAATAAGTTCAAGAAGATATGTCCCGGCGAGCTTTCGGACAAAATGCGCTATCAGTCATACAGCCGTGAGGCAAATTCTCACTACATTTTTGAAAAGGTCAGACTTAAGGAAACTTATTTCAGTACTAAATTCTCAAACAGATTCCGCGATATTGAAAACGGTATTTTTGTTGATGTGCTCGTTTATGATAAAACCTCAAACATCAGACTTTTGCAGAAGCTTCATGTGAAGCTTATTAAGATGGTTAGCAGGATAATCAATGTCCGTTGGGTAAACGTACCGAGAAAGGGCATTCACTACACAGCGACGAAGATATTCCTTCCTGTTATGCGTCTTATACCCTTCAGAGTGTATCATTGGTGCTTTGAAGCAGTGCTTCGTATGTTTAACTGGAACAAGAAGAGCAGGTACCTTATTGACGGTGTCGGACAAAATGTTGGCAAGGGTGCATTCCCGCTTTCATGGTTTGACGAAATGACAGATATTCCTTATGAGGATATGACCTTCAGCGTACCTGCAAAGTATGACGAATACCTCAGGCATTGGTACGGTGACCGTTATATGGAGCTTCTTCCGATTTCCTCGAGAAAATCAGGACACAATCTTAAGAGGATGGATTTGGGTAAATATCTGTTTGCTGAAACAGAAAATCTTCCGTCACACGTAAATGATTTAAGGGGAGAGCTTTATGAAAAGCCTCTCGGAGAATAAAAATAAAACTGGGTTCGTGTGTGCGCAGGTCTGTGAAAAAACGGACATAGAAAAAAACACCCCTCCTATGGTAGAATTAAGATATCTACCATGGGAGGAATTTTTATGCCAAGAAATTACAGACATATCATACAATACGAAAAAAATGATGAAATTAAAAGAAGAAGGAATGACAGTAAGAGAAAAAGAGAAGGTCACCGCAGAGCTGCAACTCCACAGTGACCAAGGCTTTCAATACACTTCCAACGGGTATTTTAAGCTAACTCAATCTTACGGTATAACGCCATCAATGTCATGACGTGGGAACCCATATGATAACTCTTTAGCTGAAAATTTCTTTTCAATACTCAAAACTGAGTGCATTAACAGGGTAAAACTAAAAACATTTAACGAAGCTCGTTTACTAATAGACCAATATATCTATTTCTACAATAACCAACGCATTCAACTAAAAACAAAACTGACCCCGCTTGAAAAACGAAGTCAGCATGTCGCTTAATTAAATATTTCTGCCATAGGGTTTTTTGTGCTGTCCGTACAATTTGGGGCAGTGCATGTTAAACCGGTTTTTAACTTTTTCTTGACATAGGTGTTAAAAAATAGTATTATATGTTATAATACTATTATTATGGGTAAATAGCGTTTAGTAAAATATATATTTTCTTATGAAAAGGAGGTTTTGCCTTAAATGAATGAAAATGAGCAGAAAAAACAAAAAAATACTGCCGTGCAGAAAAAGAAGAAAAAATCAGGACCAAATAAATCTCAGGCTCAGTCGAAAACACAGAATGTAAAAAAGACACTTGAAGCAAAAGTACAGAATGAGCTCAAGACACAGAAAAAGCAGAGCGGCGCAAAAAAGCAGCGCAGCAATAACGAACAGAAAAACAAGCCTGCAAGAGATAAAAGTGTAAGAAGAAATAAAAAATCAGGTAAAAAAGCAGCACCTGTTTTACCGGTTAAAATCGCATTTCTCGGCGGACTTAACGAGGTAGGCAAGAACATTATGATGTTTCAGTATAAGGAGGATATTCTTCTTATTGACTGCGGACTTGCCTTTCCGGACGAAGATACTCCGGGTATTGACCTCATAATTCCCGATTTCAGCTATCTTCAGAAGAATGCAGATAAAATAAAGGGTATATGTATAACTCACGGTCACGAGGACCATATCGGAGCTCTTGCATATATGCTCAGGGATATCAATATTCCCGTTTACAGCACAAGACTTACAAACGGACTTATTGAGGGTAAGCTCAAGGAGCACGGACTTCTTGCAGGTGCAAAGCTTAATGTTGTCAATGCAGGTGAGAGTGTAAAGCTCGGTGAATTTGAGGTTGAGTTTATACATGTCAACCACTCAATCCCTGATGCAGTAGGTTTTGCAATCAAGTGTGAGGGCGGAACAATTATTCATACCGGCGACTTCAAGATAGACAGCACTCCCATAGACGGCGGAATGATTGACATTGCCCGCTTTGCCGAGCTTGGCAAGGAAGGCGTACTTTGTATGATGGCAGACTCTACAAATGCGGAGCGCCCGGGATATACCGAAAGTGAAAGCAAGGTAGGAGCATCCTTCGAGCTTCTTTTCAGAAAGGCTGAGAAGAGAAGAATTATAGTAGCAACTTTTGCATCCAATATACACAGAGTTCAGCAGATTATAAACGTTGCAGAAAGTCTCGGCAGAAAGGTTGCGCTTTCAGGCAGAAGTCTTGAAAACGTTGTTGCGGTTGCATCTGAGCTTGGTTATCTTAACGTTCCCGATGGATTACTTATCAAGCTCGATATGATAAATAAGTACCCTGAAGAGCAGATAGTTCTTATCACCACAGGCAGCCAGGGCGAGCCTATGTCTGCTCTTACAAGAATGGCGTTTTCCGACCACCGCAAGGTTGCGGTCGGACCTAACGATTATGTTATTATTTCAGCCACCCCGATTCCGGGCAACGAAAAAACCGTCGGAAGAGTTATCAACGAGCTTATGAAGCTTGGCGCTGAGGTTGTTTATGAAAAGATGTATGATGTACATGTTTCGGGACACGCCTGCCGCGAGGAGCTCAAGCTTATGCTCGGAGTAATTAAGCCTAAATACTTTATTCCCGTACACGGTGAGCAGAAGCATCTTCTCAAGCACGCTGCACTTGCTCATTCAATGGGAATTCCTGAGAAAAACACTCTGATTGCAGATAACGGTACTCTTATAGAGGTATGCGAAAGCTATGTAAAAAAGGTAGGCACTGTTCCTGCAGGACAGATATTTGTTGACGGTTCAGGCGTCGGTGATGTTGGTTCTGTTGTTCTTCGTGACAGAAAACACCTTGCTGAAGACGGCATTATCATTGTTGTTGTAACCCTTGATTCAGCTACGGGAGAAATACTTTCAGGTCCTGACGTTGTTTCGAGAGGATTCGTATTTGTCAAGGAATCAGGCGACCTTATTTCCGATGCGCAGAATACTGTATACGATGCAATTATGCGTTGCTATGACAGAAATATCTACGATTGGGGCACCATAAAAAGCAGAATCCGTGACGATGTTTCACGGCTGATGTATGAAAGAACAAAAAGGAGTCCGATGATACTTCCTGTTTTGATGGAGATTTAAAATTATGAAAAAGCTTTGGAAAATATACGATTTATCGATTATATATGCTGCTGCGGCACTTGTTGTGTCGGGCATAACCTTCCTTTTCGGTCAGGTTATCCCGGCAACTGTCGGCTGTATCGTAACGATGGCTTTCATCGCAGGTAAATATGTGTATTACAAGAAGGCAAGAGAAAAATTACTTTATAAGATAAACACTGTGTCTAATGAGCTTGATTTTACCAACGGCAAGGCTTTTGAAAAGCTTGTTGTACCATGTGTTGTTATTGAGGCAGACGGAACTATAGTATGGTTTAACGGCAGCTTCAGAGAGCAGTTCAGCATCAGCAGCCAGACGAGGAGTCTTAATCTTAAGCAGCTTATTAACAGAGAAAGCCTTGATAAGCTTGTTCAGGGAAGAGGTTTTAAAATCAGAGTTGATAATATGTACTTCTCAATATACTCCAACGATATTGAGCTTCCCGATGAGACACTTTATCTTCTTTACTTCTTTGATGAGACGAAGCTTCGTGTTATTGAAAAGGAGTATTATGACTCAAGACCGTCAATAATGCTTTCTGTTATTGATAACGCTGATGAGATATATCAGAATTTCAGAGAGAGTGACTGCGCAGTAATTTTCAGCCGTATTGAAGGTCTTATTGATGATTGGGTGACCTCATACGGAGGACTTTGCAGAAAGTTTTCTAATGCAAGAATGCTTTTCTTCGTTGAAGAAAGAGCTCTGCAGAAAATGATAAACGATAAATTCAATATTCTTGATAAAATCAGAGAGTTTACATTTGACGGCAAGAGTGTTGATATAACACTTTCAATCGGTGTCGGTAAAGAGGAAAACCTTATTGAAGCAAACAATTCCGCAAGGCAGGCTCTCGATATGGCTCAGAGCCGCGGCGGTGATCAGGTCGCCATAAAGCACGTTGCTCAGTATAAGTTCTACGGCGGTGTTTCAGCCGGCTTTGAAAAGAAAAACAAGGTCAGAACGAGACTTATTGCAAAAACGATATCCGAGATAATCAACACCAGCGATAATGTGCTTATTATGGGTCACAGATTCTCAGATTTCGATGCATTCGGCAGTGCTGCGGGTATGTATGCAATAGCATCTCACTTCGGTAAGGATGCTCATATTGTTCTGAACAGAGACTCTACCCTTGCAGGTCCTCTTGTTGATAAGTTTGTTGAGGTAAAGGGTGAAAAAGCAATAATTTCGCCTGAGCAGGCAGATGATTTCGTTAAGGAAAACTCACTCCTTATCGTTGTCGATACTCATAAGAAGGATTTTACTGAATCTCCCGAGCTTGTTGATAATATCGGCAGGGTTATGGTTATTGACCATCACAGAAAATCTGTTTCGTTTATTGAGGAGACAGTTCTGTTTTATCATATGCCGAACTCATCCTCTGCTGCTGAAATGGTAACAGAGCTTGCTCAGTATATTGACAGTAAGCCGGTGCTTGATTCATTTACGGCGTCTGCTCTTTTTGCAGGTATTATGCTCGACACGCGAAACTTTGTTCTTCGTGCAGGTGTCAGAACCTTCGAGGCGGCGGCTTATCTTCGTTCAAGAGGCGCAAATACTGTTGACAGTAAAAAGCTGTTTTCAAATGATATGGAAATATTCCGTCAGCGAAATTCGATTATTGACTCTGCAAGAACCTACAGAGAGTGTGCAATTTCAATTACACCGGGTAATATGGAAAACATAAGACTTATTACATCTCAGGCTTGTGATGAAATGCTTAATATTGACGGCGTAAAGGCATCCTTTGTGCTTTATCCCATTGATAACGGGGTGAATATTTCTGCAAGAAGCTACGGTGAAATGAATGTTCAGCTTGTAATGGAGGCTCTCGGCGGTGGAGGACATCAGACTATGTCTGCCTGTCAGCTTCGCGAGATTACAATGTCTCAGGCTGTTGAGAAATTAGAAAAAGCCATTGATAAATATATCAGTAATTTATAACGGAGGATTTTAATATGAAAGTTGTTTTAAAGCAGGATGTAAAGGGCTTAGGCAAAAAAGGAGAGCTTGTCAATACATCAGACGGATATGCAAGAAATTTCCTTTTCCCTAAGGGACTTGCAGTAGAGGCAAATGCACAGAGCCTTACAGAGCTCAAAAACCGTGAGCAGTCTGCCAAATATAAGATTGAGACTGAAATTGCCACTGCAAAGAAGGCTGCTGCCGAGCTTGAAGGAAAGACTATTGTACTCACTGCAAAAGCAGGAGCTAACGGTAAGCTTTTCGGCTCAGTAACATCCAAGGAAATTGCTGAAAAGGTTAAGTCACAGTTCGGAATTGAAACCGACAAGAGAAAAGTTATTGTTGAAGATATCAAGCAGTTTGGTACCTATGAGTTTGAAATCAAACTCTATCAGGGAATCAGTGCAAAGCTCTTTGTAAGAGTAGGCGAATAAAAAACGGGAATTTTTAAACGGAGGTGATTTTAAATGAGTAACGGAAGTTTTGTATCCTTAGACGACGTCAATATGCCATACTCTCTTGAAGCAGAGCAGGCTGTTTTAGGCTCCGTACTCATTGACCCCTCTTGCATAACACAGGTGTTGATTCTTGTAAAGCCTGAGTATTTTTATCTCCCGCAGCATAAGGCAATTTTTACAATTATGCAGGAGCTTGATGCTTTAGGTAATAAAATCGACCCTCTTATTGTGCTTGAAAAGCTGAAAAGCGAAAAAATATACGATGAGGCAAACGGTAAGAAGTATCTTTTCCAGCTTGCCGATCTTGTTCCTTCTACAGAGAACGTTGAGGCGTACTCAAAAATTATACGTGAAAAATATTATATAAGGTCTCTTATTAATGTTTCCAAGACGATAATTGACGATGCATCATCTTCCAACGAGCCTGCTGACCTTCTTCTTGAATCGGCTGAACAGAAAATTTATGATATACGTCAGGGTAGAGTTTCAAAGGGACCTGCAAAGATAGGCGATATTATCGTTAACGAGGTGTATGATAAGCTTCAGAAGCTCAGCTCACCCGATAAGGATAAATATAAAGGCTTTCCTACGGGCTTTGTCGATCTTGATAAGGCTATAACCGGCCTTAACCGCTCTGACCTTGTTATTATCGGCGCACGTCCTGCAATGGGTAAAACGAGTCTTGCACTTAATCTTGCAAGAAATACAGCTATGATAGGCAAAAAGAAGGTTCTCTTCTTCTCTCTTGAAATGACAAAGGAGCAGCTCGCTCAGAGAGTGCTGTCAACCGAGGCAAGAGTTGAAAGCACAAAAATGCGTACAGGTAATATCACAAGTGAGGAATGGGCAAAGCTTGCAACGGCAACGGCAATTCTCAGTAATTGTGAGCTTTATTTTGACGATACATCCAATATGACTGTATCCGAAATGAAATCAAGAATACGCCGGCTTCGTGATGTTGATGCCGTGTTTGTTGACTACCTTCAGCTTATGAAAAGCGGTACCCGTTCTGAAAGCCGTGTTCAGGAGGTTTCAGAAATCACACGAAATCTCAAACTTATGGCGAAGGACCTCAATATACCCGTAGTTGTTCTTGCTCAGCTTGCACGTAGCACCGAGGGTAGAGGAAAATCTCATAAGCCTCAGCTTTCTGACCTTAGAGAATCAGGCTCAACCGAGCAGGATGCCGATATAGTTATAATGCTTTACAGAGACGAATACTATGCCGGGGAAAAGGACGACGGGGGAGCTCCTGAGGAGAGATCGCCGATCAATGAGGCAGAGTTTATCATATCAAAAAACAGACACGGTCCCACAACAACCGTAAAAGTAGCATGGAACGGTGACTCCACACTCTTTACCAATTTGGAGACAATAAGAAATGATATGTAAGGTTGTTTCGACTGTTGAAAAATACAGTATGCTTCATAACGTGAAAAGTGTAGCGGTTGGTGTATCGGGCGGAGCGGACTCAGTTTGTCTTTTACACATTTTAATTTGTTTAAAGGATAAATATGGTATAACACTTAAGGCTGTGCACGTAAATCATAATCTCAGAGGCGATGAAGCCCTGAGAGATGAGAATTTTGTGCGGGAGCTGTGCCGAAAGTGGAATATTGATCTCAGAGTATTCAATGTTGATATTAAAGCTGAGGCTGAGAAGCTTGGTATAGGCGAAGAAGAATGCGGAAGACTTTTCCGTTACAGATGCTTTGATGAGCTTGGTTGCGATGCTGTTGCTGTTGCACACAGCCTTTCTGACAGCATTGAAACAATGATTTTCAATCTCGCAAGAGGTACTGCAATCAAAGGTCTGTGCGGAATACCAGCAGAAAGAGAGCCGAATATAATCAGACCTCTTATCGGCTGCACCAGAAATGAGATTGAGGCCTATTGCGAGGAAAACAGACTCGAGTATGTTACGGATTCCACTAATCTGATCTGCGATTATACCCGTAACCACATAAGGCATAAGCTCATACCTGATATTGCATATATAAATCAGGGCTTCGAAAAAAGCTTTTACCGTTGTATGAATTCCCTTGCGGAAGATGCAGATTATCTTGATAAAGAGGCAGATAAGCTATACTGTGAGGCTTTGCGTGATGGTGGACTTAGTGTGTCAGTACTTCTCGGAGGCCATATTGCACTCAGAAAAAGGATATACCGCAGAGTGCTTAGTGAGCGTATGAACAAGGATGTTGATTCCAGGCATATTTCTCTGTTTGAGAATGTTGTGACGGGTGAATGCGCTTCGGCTGAAGTGGGTAAAAATCTGTATATTACCGTCAGGGATGGAATTGTATCTGTGGGTGAAGCTGAAAAAACTTCTGAGCCGTGGATGAGCAGCTTTGAAAACGGAAGCTCCGCAACACCGTACGGTATATACTCAATAATAGTTACCGATAAAATGAGTGAAGATGCAATTGATGCGTCGTTAATAAAAGGGGAAATGTATCTTTCGTCCCGTAAGGCAGGGGATATATTCACCTTTGAAAAACGTAAGGTTACAAAAAGCCTGAAAAAGCTTTTTAACGAAAAAAAGATTCCTGCCGCCGAAAGGAATAAATTTGCTGTGCTTCATGACGGCAATGCGGTAGTTTGGGTTGAGGGAATCGGTGTTAACTATCCCTACATACCAAAGAATGGAACTAAGGAATTTTTAATTGTAAAAAAGGAAGGATAAATGTATGCATAAGGATGTAAAAGAAATATTTTTTTCTGCAGATGAAATCAAGTCGATAACAAATCGTATCGGTGCAGAAATAACAAAGGATTACGAAGGCAAAAAGCTGCTTCTGGTTTGCGTTCTTAAGGGATCAGTGTGCTTTATGGCTGACCTTATGAGAGCTATTGACCTTGATTGCAAAATTGACTTTATGGATGCAAAGAGCTACGGCAGCAGCACTGTTACCACAGGTGTTGTCAGCATAAGCAGAGACCTTAATTATGACATTTCCGAGTATGATATAATTATTGTTGAAGATATTTTCGACAGCGGACGTACTCTTGAAAAGCTCACACAGGTTCTTTCTGCAAGAGGACCTAAGAGTGTTGCTTGCTGCTCTCTTCTTGATAAGCCCGAGAGACGCGCAGAGGGTGTTACCCTTCAGCTTAAATACACAGGCGCTCAGGTTCCTGATGCTTTTGTTGTCGGATACGGTCTCGACTACGACGAAAAATACCGTAACCTTCCTTATATCGGTATCCTCAAGCCGGAAGTTTACAGTGATTAAAGGAGTGACAGAATACTTTGAATAATACTACAAAAAAGGCAGCTCCGAAATGGGGTAACTGGCTTTACATTATCATACCTGCATTTCTGATAATTGGTATGGCTTTTGCTGTCAGCAATACGGCATCAAATGAAAAGCCTAAATACTATGAAATTGTGCAGTCGTTCCGCAGCGATGAGGTAAGTGAGTTTACCCTTGATCTCAGCAACGGAAAGCTTGAGTATAAGCTTAAGGGTGAAGAAAAAGAAAAAAACTATACTGTTCCGAATGTGGATATATTCCTCAATGATATTCACGACTATGTAACGGAACACAATATAAATAATTCCGATGCACCCATAAAATACGATTACAAAAAGGGCTCCTCGGGATGGTGGGCAAGTATGATGCCTATGCTAATTGTTTCCTTGGGACTTGCCGCTTTTATGTTCTATATTTACCGCAAGATGGGTCAGAATATAGCAAATGAGAATAACCGTACTCTTTCCTTCGGAAAGGCAAAGGTGAAGCTCGGTAAGGACAGCAAGAAGAAAAAGACTTTTAAGGATGTTGCGGGTGCAGACGAAGAAAAGGCAGAGCTTGAGGAGATTGTTCAGTTCCTCAAGTCACCCGAATCCTTTAGTGCTCTCGGCGCAAGAATACCCAAGGGTGTGCTTCTTGTCGGTCCTCCGGGTACAGGTAAAACCTTGCTTGCAAGAGCTGTTGCAGGTGAAGCGGATGTACCTTTCTTCTCGATTTCAGGCTCAGATTTTGTTGAGATGTATGTCGGTGTAGGTGCTTCGAGAGTAAGAGATATGTTTGAGCAGGCAAAAAAGCAGGCTCCCTCAATTCTTTTTATCGACGAAATTGATGCTGTCGGACGTCACAGAGGTGCCGGTATGGGCGGCGGACATGACGAAAGAGAACAGACTCTTAATCAGCTTCTTATTGAGATGGACGGCTTCGGTGATAACGAGGGCGTAATTATTATCGCCGCTACAAACCGGCCTGATATTCTCGACCCCGCTCTTCTCAGACCGGGCAGATTTGACCGTCAGCTTACTGTCGGATATCCCGATGTTAAGGGCAGAGAGGAAATTCTTATGGTTCACGCAAAGAATAAGCCTCTTTCTCCCGATGTTGATCTTTCTGTTATTGCAAAATCTACTGCAGGCTTTACGGGTGCAGACCTTGAGAATCTTCTCAATGAGGCGGCACTTGCTGCTGCACGAAAGAAGAAAAAGGCAATAACTATGGATGAAATCGAGCAGGCTACAATCAAATGTGTTGTAGGCACTGAAAAGAAATCTAAAAAGATCAACGACGATGAAAAGCGTCTTACCGCATACCATGAGGCGGGTCACGCCGTTGTAACCTATCATCTTCCCACTCAGGATCCCGTGCATCAGATTTCTGTTATTCCTACCGGTATGGCAGGGGGATATACAATGCATCTTCCCGGAGATGACAAGAGCTATCTTTCAAAGAAGTATATGCTTGATGACATCGTTGTCCTTCTCGCCGGTCGTCTTGCAGAAACCGTTGTATTTGACGATATAAATACAGGTGCATCAAACGATATTGAGCGTGCAACAAAAATTGCACGTGATATGGTTACAAAGTACGGTATGAGCGATACTCTCGGACCGATAATGTTCGGTACGGGTGACCACGAGGTATTCCTCGGTAAGGACTATAATAACGTACGTAATTATTCTGAGGCGGTTGCCGCACAGATTGACGAGGAAATCAAGAAGATCATTACCTACTGTTATGATAAGTGTAAAGAGCTTATTATTACACACAGAGATCAGCTTGACACTGTTGCTGAGTACCTCTTTGTAAATGAAAAGGTCGACGGCGCCACCTTTGATAAGCTTATGAAGGGCGAAATCAAGGCCGATAACAACAAGGAAGAGTCCGAACCGTCAGAAACCGCGGATACAGCAGAATCCGAAACTGAAGAATAATTTTATAGGAACGTTTCTTTGAAGAAGCGTTCCTATTTTTTATTTGTACTATTGCTATAAGAAAAATAATGTGATATACTATATCTTGAGCTTTTGTAGCTAAATATACATATAGGAGTTACTGTATGATAGAATATATTAAATCTGTGATAATGGGAATTATAACCGGACTTACGGCACCGTTGCCGGTTTCTTCATCAGGGCATTTCAGTCTAGGAAATAAGCTGCTTGGATTTACCGATAATCCGGAATTATCCGCACTTTATTATTCAGTATTTATGATCGCCTTTTCTGTTGTAATAATGATAAGCCTCAGAGAACTTTATTCAAGACTCTTCAAAGGCGTATCAAAAAACCGAAAGAACTACAGACTGAGACTCGGAAATCTTATTGCTTCCGTTGCGGTAGGTATAATACTATTTATTCCCATACCGGTAATCGGCAATTCACTTACCGACTATTTCAATATGTTTATTGATTTTGAAAATATACTTAACAGTATACTGATAGGTCTTGCGGCAGTTTTTACCGGTTTTATGCTTGCTGTTGCTGTCTGGTATATTAGTACGGGAAGAGCACCAAAAAAGAAAACAGTTCCCATAAGAAGTGCCATGAGAATGTGTATATATTCTATTCCCGGACACATTATATCGGGCGCTTCCAGGGTTGCACTTTCAACTGTAAATCTTGCACTGTGTGATGTTAAAGCTGACGTAATATTCCGAGAGGCATATTTCTATCTTGCTCCGCAGATTTTAACTGTTAATGTTATCAGAGCAGCGCTTTTAATCATTAAAGGCGTGAGACCTGACCTTGCGATACTTGCTGTCGGTACTGTAGCGGTTATTGCCTCGGCACTGCTTGCAACGGCAATCGTCAGAAAAGTCGATTCAAAAAAACTTCTGATTATTTTCGGTGGTTATTCGCTTATCTTTGGAATCGGAGTTATAGCATACACTTTAATGCCGATTTTTTCGGGTGTATAAAGGAGAACGGTTATGGCAGAAAACAAAAAGAAAAAGACAGGAGCTGCAACATCTAAAAAGAAAAGCTCCACCAAAAAGAAAACAACAAAAAAGACGGGTGGTTCAGGTAACGTAGCTATAGATAACCACAAGAATATTGTTATGCTTACATATCTTATAGTCGGTGTTCTGCTTTTTTGTTTTGCACTGATTAAAGGCTCAAATATATGGTCCAGTATAAGAGGCGTATTTTTCTCGTTTTTCGGAGTGACTCTTTATTTATTTGCGGCTTTCCTTATTGTGATAGGTGTGAAGCTTGCACTTAACAGCTTTAAAAAGAGCTTTATTAAAACGAATATTTCCTATGCTTCGATTGTAATACTTGTTGCTGCCTTTATTCATCTTTGCACAAATAGTGCGGGTGATGCAGGAATGTCAGATTGGACTTCAAATTTTTCAGAATGTGTATCTGAAGGCTGGAAGATGGGCGCAGAGGGTGTAAGCTTTGGCGCAGGTATTCTCGGAGCTGTATTCGGTGGTCTGCCTCTTATTGCCTTCGGCAAAGCAGGTGCCTTCATAATTGTAACGGTTCTTCTTGTAATCAGTGTGCTTTATGCTTTCAGCATCAGCGTGAATTCTGTTGCAAATCTTGTTGCAAAGCTTATCAAATCCGGCAAAACCGGTCTTGATAAAACGGGAGAGAAAACGAAGGTACGTATTGACGAAAAGAAGCGTTTAAGAGAGAAGAATAAAGAAAAAATCAAAAAAGAAAAGGAAGAGGCTGAAAAGGAAAAGATAATTTTTGTTACCGAAAAGAAGCCTGATAATTTTGATTTTGACGACACTGAAATAGAGGATTATCCTACAATTTCAGAAACTGATAACGGAAGAAGAAAGCTTACTCCTTATCAGCCTGAGGATAATGTGTTTACCATTCCTGACAAGAAGAGCCCTGTTGAAAAGACAGCAGCATTCGAGGGTAAGTTTACTGGAATTGATATGATTTCTACAACAGAGGCCAAGCCCTTTGCTCCGAGTCCCTTCGGCGGCTCTGAGATTGTCTCTGATCCGAATCTGCCTGAGAATTATATTGAAATTATCGATGATGATTTTGATGATGCACTTCCGCCTCTTGATGAAGAAACGGATGTTCAGGGTGCTGAGCTTTCCGATACGGATAAAAAGATTGTAAAAGATGCGGCAGATACTGCAGATGCAAAGCAGGCCAAGAATAAGCAGGATGTAGAAAACTATGTAGAAGAAAAGCCGAAGAGGGAATATGTTCTTCCTCCTATCGATTGCCTCAATGAGGCAAAATTCGGTGCAGAAGGGGATTCGGCTGATGAAATGCGAGTTACGGCAAGAAAGCTTGTAGACGTACTTCAGTCCTTCGGTGTTGAAACAAAGCTTATCGGTGTTTCAAGAGGTCCTTCTGTTACAAGATACGAGCTTTCACCGGCTCCTGGTGTAAAAATCAGTAAGATAACAAATCTCTCTGATGATATAGCCCTCGGTCTCGCATCCTCAGGTGTACGTATTGAGGCTCCCATTCCCAATAAATCTGCAGTCGGTATAGAGGTGCCCAACAAATCACGTGCAACAGTAACAATGCGTGAAATGATTGCTTCCGAGGAGTACATTTCAAACAAAAACAAGAATAAGCTTCTTAATGTTGCTCTCGGTAAGGATATTACAGGTAACATCACCTGCGCTGACCTTTCGAAGATGCCTCATCTGCTTATTGCAGGTACTACAGGTTCAGGTAAATCGGTGTGCCTTAATGTTATGATTGCAAGTATTCTTTATAATGCAACACCTGCTCAGGTAAAGCTTCTTATGATTGACCCCAAGCAGGTTGAGTTTACTGTTTATAACGGCATACCCCATCTTCTTGTACCCGTTATTTCCGACGCAAGAAAAGCGGCAGGCTCTCTTGCGTGGGCAGTAGGGGAAATGGATGCCCGTTACAAGACCTTCTCGAGCTGTGCTGTACGTGATATAGCATCATATAATAAGTACGCTGAAGAGCATCCCGAGCTTAACCTGCAGTATATGCCTCAGATAGTTATATTTATCGATGAGCTTAATGACCTTATGATGGTTTCACCCAAGGAGGTTGAGGATTCAATCTGCCGTCTTGCTCAGAAAGCCAGAGCAGCAGGTATGCACCTTGTTGTTGCAACCCAGAGACCTTCGGTTGACGTTATTACGGGTATTATCAAAGCAAACATTCCTTCGAGAATTTCGCTTTCAGTTTCATCTCAGGTTGACTCGAGAACGATTCTTGATGCTATCGGTGCCGAAAAGCTTCTCGGTAACGGCGATATGCTCTTCAATCCCGTTGGTATGTCAAAGCCTGTCAGAATTCAGGGCGCATACCTTTCAGATGCCGAAATTGAAAGAATAGTAACCTTTATAAAGGATCAGGAAAAAGCTGAATACGATGACGGTATTATGGAAGAAATTGAAAAGAATGCCGTTGTTGAAAACAAGAAGAAATCCGGTGGCGCTGAGCCTGCTGAGGATAGTCAGTACGATGTGCTTATTGAAGAGGCGATGAATATTATTACAGGCATGGACTCCGCTTCCACTACCGTACTTCAGCGCAAGCTTTCTGTCGGCTACGCAAGAGCTGCAAGAATTATGGATCAGCTCGAGCAGCTTGGCTATATTTCACCTGCTGAAGGCAACAAGCCGAGACGCGTGCTTGTTACAAGAGCACAATTCCTTGAAAGCCGTGCTTCGGGTGAAGAAGCATCAGGCAGTGACGATTATGATATTTTATCCGACTAAAAGGAGCATATTATGAGTTTTTTACCGATTAACAGAAAGGAAGCCCTTGAAAGAGGCTGGGATGAGGTGGATTTTGTCTACGTTATAGGCGATGCCTATGTGGATCATCCGTCCTTCGGTCCTGCAATAATTTCACGTGTGCTTGAGCATAACGGATTTACTGTGGGTATAATTTCACAGCCTGACTGGAAGGATTGCAGTGCCTTTATGGAGTACGGCAGACCGAGACTCGGCTTCTTTGTTTCATCGGGTAATATTGACTCAATGGTTGCTCATTATACTGCGTCTAAAAAGAAGCGCAGTGATGATGCATACACTCCCGGAGGTAAGGCAGGTGCAAGACCTGACCGTGCTGTTATTGTTTACTGCAACAGAATCAGAGAAGCCTACGGAAATGTACCTATAATAATCGGCGGCCTTGAAGCTTCTCTCAGACGCTTCGCCCACTATGACTATTGGGATGATAAAATCCGCCGCTCAATTATATTTGACGCTCAGGCTGACCTTATTTCCTACGGTATGGGTGAAAAGCAGACGATTGAAATTGCCGAAAGGCTCAGAAACGGAGAAAAAATATCTGATATAACCGATGTTCGTGGTACTTGCTTTGTTTGTGATGTTAAGGATACACCTCTCACTGGTGCAGAGTGTCCTTCTTATGAGAACGTTGTATCGAACAAGAGGGAGTATGCAGTTTCCTGCCGTATTCAGCAGGACGAGCAGGATCATATAAGAGGTAAGCTTATAAAGCAGAGGCATGGTAACAAGATGCTTGTACAGAATCCTCCAATGCCTCCGCTTACAACTGATGAGCTTGATGAAATTTATGATTTGCCGTATATGAGAAATTATCATCCGTCTTATGAGGCGGTTGGCGGTGTCCCGGGAATTGAAGAGGTAAAATTTTCAATAACACACAACAGGGGCTGCTTTGGCGGATGTAATTTCTGTTCTATAGCTCTTCATCAGGGTAGATATATAACCTCACGAAGTAAGACTTCGCTTTTAAAGGAAGCGGAGCTGCTTACAAAAATGCCTGATTTTAAGGGTTATATTCATGATGTGGGTGGTCCTACAGCCAATTTCAGACAGCCCTCGTGTGAGAAACAGAAAAACCTGGGTCTCTGCAAGGGCAAAAAGTGCCTTGCACCGAAGGTTTGTCCGAATCTCATTGCGGACCACACAGAGTATGTTGATATACTTCGCGAAATGAGAAGCATAAAGGGCGTTAAAAAGGTTTTTATCCGTTCGGGTATAAGATATGACTATATGCTTAGGGACAGCGATGAAACCTTCTTTAAGGAGCTTATAAGGCATCATGTCAGCGGACAGCTTAAGGTTGCACCTGAGCATTGCTCGGCTATGGTGCTCGAAAAGATGGGTAAGCCTTATATTGATGCATACGTCAATTTTTCAAAGAGATATTTTGAACTGAGCAAAAGTGTTGGTAAGGAGCAATATCTTGTACCTTATCTTATGTCATCCCATCCGGGGTCAAGACTTGAAGATGCCATAGAGCTTGCCTGTTTCCTTAAAAAGAGAAGCATAAGACCTGAGCAGGTGCAGGATTTCTATCCCACACCGGGTACAGTCTCTACCTGTATGTTTTATACAGGTCTTGATCCCTACACAATGAAAGAGGTTTATGTAGCAAAGACTCCTGAGGAAAAGGCTATGCAGAGAGCACTGTTGCAGTACTATAATCCCGAAAACAAACAGATTATTATTAAAGCCCTGAAAAAAGCGGGACGTTTTGACCTTATAGGTAAAGGTGAAAAATGTCTTGTGGACGGTGTGGGTACAGTAAAACGGAATAACACCGACAGATATCAAAAAAGAGGAGGCAAAAACTATTATGGCAAGACGAAAAAGAAAAAGTAATATATCAACGCTGATTTGCCTTATAATCGTCGTTATTCTTGCTGTTGTCATCTCTCTCGGTGATAAGAAGACTCCAAACGAAACAGAGAAGACCTCCAATTTTGATGTAAGAGTACATTTTCTTGATGTAGGTCAAGGCTCTGCGACTCTCGTAACCTACGGAGAAAAGGGTATACTTATTGACACAAGTGAAGACGAATACAGCGGTCGTCTGATTGAGTACATTGATTCCTGCGGAGTGACTGCTCTTGATTATGTAATTGCTTCCCATCCGCATTCTGATCATATCGGCGGTATGGATGACATTATATACAAGTATCCTATCGGTACCTTTATAATGCCTGAGCTTTCAGAAAAGAATACTCCCACAACGAGAGTTTATGAGAAAATGCTTGTTGCACTTGCTGAGAAGGATGTAAATGTTGAATTATCCGAGACAGGCGCTGCCTACAATGTAACAGAAGGCGTTTCTTTCCAGCTTTTCGGGCCCTGCGGGCAGGTATCTGATCTTAACGATATGTCCGTAATTGTCAAGCTTATGGTTAACGGCACATCCTTTATGGTGCTTGCCGATGCTGAGAAGCAGGAGCTTTCATCTGTTTACGAGACATATCCGAAGCTTGACTACAGTGCTGACGTACTTGTTATGGGACATCACGGCAGCAGTACATCGGTACACGAGAAGTTTCTCGGTGCGGTGAATGCCGATGTTGCTGTTATCAGCTGCGGAGCGGACAATAAGTACGGACATCCCCACATAGAAGCACTTGAATATGTTGAAGAAAATAAAATGACACTTTACCGTACGGATATTCACGGTGATATTGTTTTTGAATGTACAACCGACGGCTATGAAAGGATTGATATCAATTGATACTGATTGTTGACAGAATAGAAGAGGGAACGGCAGTTCTTGAAAAAGACGGCTTAGGCCATATATATGTTCCCGTTTCTGAGCTTCCCGAAGGTGTCAAAGAAGGAACTGTACTCAGATTTGACGGTACCTCATACATAATTGATGCCGACGAAGAGGAAATCAGAAGGAAGTGTATTCTCGAATTGCAGAGCAGGATTTTTAAAAAAGCAAAAAAAGATTGATTTTTTTGAAAAAACTCTTGCATTTAATATTTCCTTGTGATATACTCTTCAAGATAACGCACGCACGGGGATTAGTATGCCCGTTTCGCCTCGTGAGAGGTGTGCATACTTTAGAACCTGCGGTGGTTAAAAAAACAAAAGGAGGACATTACACATGTCAGTAGTATCAATGAAACAGCTTCTTGAAGCAGGTGTACACTTTGGTCACCAGACAAGAAGATGGAACCCGAAAATGGACAGATACATTTTCGCAGAAAGAAACGGAATTTACATCATCGACCTTCAGAAAACAGTTAAGAAGCTCGAGGAAGCTTATGCTTTCATCAAGGAAGTTTCTGAAAACGGCGGTGAAGTTCTTTTCGTAGGCACAAAGAAGCAGGCTATGGATTCAGTTCGTGAGGAAGCAATCCGTTGCGGTATGCCCTATGTTAACGCTCGTTGGCTCGGCGGTATGCTCACAAACTATCAGACAATCCAGAAGAGAATCAAGAGACTTGCTCAGCTCAAGGCTATGGAGCAGGACGGCACATTCAACCTTCTTCCCAAGAAGGAAGTTATCAAGCTCAACCTCGAAATCGAAAAGCTTGAGAAGTTTATGGGCGGTATCACAGAAATGAAGAAGCAGCCCGCTGCACTCTTCATCGTTGACCCCAGAAAAGAAAGAATTGCTGTTGCTGAAGCTCACAAGCTCGGTATCCCCATCGTTGCAATCGTAGATACAAACTGCGATCCCGACGAAGTTGACTATGTAATTCCCGGTAACGATGACGCTATCCGCGCTGTTAAGCTCATCGCAGGCGCAATGGCAGACGCTATTATCGAAGGAAGACAGGGCGAGCAGACAGCTCCTGCAGCAGAAGCAACAGAGGAGGAATAATATAATGGCAGCATTTAC
>JAZULG010000048.1:0-7653 GCA_045603005.1 Acutalibacteraceae bacterium | reverse complement strand
CCGATAATGTCGGTATATTTTCTGGGAGTTGTACCCTGATAAGCCATATTGCCTACAAGGCTCTCTTCACCCTTTTCCTTGATTCTTTTGCTGATAGCTTTCTTAAGCTCATCGCCTGAAAGATCTTTAAAATCATTATCTGCAAGGTACTTGAGCTTAAGCTCGTTAGGTGTACCCTCAAGACCTGCTGTATAACCGGGTGATACGCAGGGGTCAGCAAGCTCCCAGATTTTACCCTGAGGATCCTTGAATGCACCGTCACCGTATACCATTACCTCGATGTTTTTACCTGTTTTTTCGATAAGGTACTGCTGAGCTTTATTTACAAATTCATTACAGTTCTTCGGGAAAAGCTTAATCATATCTTCAGTGGATTTGTTTGAACCGAGAAGACCGAAATCAGCATTGAAGCCGCTGCCGTCAACTGAATCGGTAAGAATATCATCCATACCGCAAACAATCTTTGCACCTGCAGCCTTGAGAAGTCTCTTTGTACGTGCTCTTGTGTGAATATCACAGGTAAGAACACAATCTGTATAATCAAGAATAGCCTTAGCCTGATTTGCAAAGACAACCTCGCACTCTGCACCGGCTTCTGTAATAATCTTTGAATAGTAGTCTACATAGTCAACACCTGTAAATTCGTGCTTGTTTTCGCCGAAAAGCTCACGATATTTAGCAAGGGTGAGAACATCACTGTAAGGATTAACACCCGCCTCATCAAGCTGATCATAGGTGAGAAGATGGTTACCTACTTCATCACTGGGATAGCTAAGCATAAGAACAACCTTCTTACAGCCCATAGCAATACCTTTAAGGCAGATTGCAAAACGGTTTCTTGAAAGAATGGGGAAAATGACACCGACTGTTTCACCGCCGAGCTTTGCCTTTACATCCTTTGCAATAGCATCAACAGAAGCATAGTTTCCCTGACTTCTTGCAAGGATTGATTCTGTCACCGCAACAACATCCTTGTCTCTGAGCTCGAAGCCGTCACACTCTGCAGCCTCAACAACACTGTCGCAAACAATCTTTGCAAGGTCGTCACCTTCACGTATAATCGGACAACGGATACCTCTTGAAATTGTACCTGTTCTTCTTTGCATATTTATTACCCCTTAATAGTAATGTTATCAATTCCGAGTAACTCGTTACTAATACTTTCATATTTTATCACTATAAAAGCAATAAATCAAGTTTTCATCGTTTAATATTATAGATTTTCATAAAAAAATTTTTGTATAAAATGACAATAAAAATACATACAAATGAAAACAACCAGCAGAATAATACATATTTAACCAAAAAAACAAGTCGGCTTCATTATGAAACCGACTTTTAAAATATATTTTCTTTACTGTGTAACAGTCACAAGCTTTTCATCTTCAAAAATCTCAATCTTATTCTTACCCTTATGTCTGTAAGGATAAACCTTAAGACCGATAAAGCCGACCAAAGCACCGATTACATTAAGGAACATATCTCCCATTATATCCATAATAGGCCAACGGTCACCCGGGTTGATAATTTCACCTCCGGGCAAAGCCACAGTATTGGTTCCGTCAAACACAGGATCAAAGAGTGTAGCAATTTTTGGAGTTCCCTCTGCAAGACCGCGTGACCAATGCTGAGCATCTCCTATTCCGCCCGTCATACAGGCAAATTGGTCGAACGCAAACTCGAAAAGCTCCCAAAGTGTTGAGCACATAAAAGAGAAGCCTACCGATGCAAATATTATAACTGTAAGTGATGCCGGTTTTCTTTCTTTTTTCATGATTGCACATATGAGCTCGTAACCAAAGAAAACGCACACCATACTTCCCCACGCATGAAGGAATGAATCAAGAAACCTCGAATCGTAATAGAGATTAAGGAACTTACCGCCAAAGGATGCAGCAAAAATTCCGGGGATAAACACTGTCTGGAAGCCGGGTGTTACGTATCTGAAGGTACTCTTTTCGGGGAAAAGCATAAAAATCTCCCACAGGAACATACAAAGAAGATTTGCTCCTACCTGAAGAGGGTCGGTTATGTCAAAGGGCTTTTTAAAGAAGCCTACAACAAGGGCGTACACCATAAGCAATCTGAAAATCCACCAGAATACGAAGGTACGTGTTGAACAGTTTTCTTTTAAACGTGAAATGTAGTTTTTCATTTTATAACTCCATTGCTTGGTTAATATTTATATTCTCAGCAACATGAAATCGAACAAACCGGTTCGAGAAGGAATACCGAGAATGCTATCATAAACTGACCTATGTAATAGGTTGCGTGATTGATAACAAAGTTGAAGGGTGTGTTTCTGTTCTGCTTGATCGCAAAATACATCGGTGAAAGGATAATATCGGAAATAAGGAAGAGAACAGCACCGATATTGAAAACTATGTAAGCAATCTGCTTTGTCTGAATAGCTGCCCAGAGTGAAGTGCCTACCATTGTGCCGAGAATCAGGCAGTAGAGAGTTACTATTGCATAGAATTTGCCGTACTTCTGCTTTGTGGGCTTCTCAAGAAGAAGGTTGCATACAGTTACAAGAGCGCCTACGCCAAGAGGTACAAGCATATCCTTGGGTGTGAAATGTGCCTGAGTATAGATAGCACCCATATAGAAGAAGTGTCCGATACCGAAGGAGATAAAGCCCATATTGAGGTATTGGTCATTGTGCTGAGGATAAACCCACTTCTGATCGAGGTAAATATCGCCCATAAGTCCGAACACGCCGCCCATCATAATGGGAAGTGAATACATCCATAAATTCGGATAGTCCGAGTTGCAGAAGGTTGCGGTAAGACCAGTAAGAAGGAAGAAAATGCTCGTAAGGTTTTTGATATACACACCGAGAACACTTCTCTTCTTATGGCACATAATCATAAAGGCAAGAAGGAATGCAGCTCCTCCGCCGAGACAAGCGTATGTTAACATAAATATTACCTCCTAATATTATTCTACAACTTCAATTCCGCGCTCTTTACGTGAAGCAGCAAGCTGTTCTATAACCTCAAGCTTCTTTTTGCCTGAAAGCTTATAGAAGAACATCGGTATTGCACAAAGCAGCATACTTACACCGGGTACAATTGTAACAAGTGTGAACATAGCAAAGCGCTGATTCATTGCAAGATCCGTTGCGGCAACAACCGCCTCTGAGCTGAGCATATTTTCAGGCTCAAGACCGATGAGCATATACATTACAACAATACCTGATGTTGCAAAGGCGTTACCGATCTTATTGATGAAGCCCTGACAGGCGGCGCCGAGTCCGTTGTCTCTGAAGCCGGTTTTAAGCTCCATATAGTCGAGACAGTCACATATCATCGCAAAGCAGATTGTGTTGATAACACCGAGAGGAATACAAGAAATAAGAATAAAGGGAATGCAGATATAAAGATTCATTGTGAACCAGCCGATTAAAGTTGTGAAAATGCTTGACACAAAGCCTAAAAGGCAAGTTGTGATAACAATCTTCTTGTAATCAAACTTCTGCATAAGCTTGGGCATAAATAAGGTTGCACCGAAAAGACCGACGATAGCGCTTATCTGGAAAATAGTCTTAACTGTTGAAACACTGGATTCGATAGCGGCAATACGCTCAGCCTCATTGAGTGTTTCAAGGTCCGGACCGATATAGAAGGCATATCTTGCTACGTGAACTGCTGCAGCCTGAACCATATATCTGCCGCTTGAAAGAACACCCATAAGAAGGACAAGTACAAGAGGCTTGCAGGTAAAAATACGCTTGAGCTGTGAAGGCTCTCCCGGCTGACGCTTTCTGACGGGAATATTTACTCTTTCCTTAACACCGAAGTAGCCTCTTGAATACATTACTATACCGAGACCGACCGTAACAATAGCCATAATAAGGTACTTGGTCTTCTGAAGCTCAAGGGCGTCGGTTGAGCCTTCCTCAGCGTTGCTCTTGACAATAGCTGAAAGCACAAGGCCCACAACAAGGAAGAGCACCTCGGGAATAGCAGAGCCGATACTGTTGAAAATCTTGCTTATTGAGATAACAGAGCTTCTTTCCTTTGCGTCAGGGGTCATAACATTGGGAAGTCCCCAGAAGGAAACATCACCGACGGTATAAATCATACCCCAGGCAACATATACGATTGCCGAATAAATCATAAGCTCCTTTTTCGGAAGGTCGGGGCTGAGATACATAAGTATGGTCATAACCCCGATAGGAATGAGAGCGTAAAGTATGTAAGGTCTCATTTTGCCTTTCTTTGTCTGAGTACGGTCAACAATCATACCCATCATCGGGTCGTTGATAGCATCCCATACTCTGGCCAGAAGCATGAGAAGAAGCACAAACATAGGTGCTAACTGTAAAACATTAAGATAATAGTCACTGATATAGCTCGACATAAGAGCGTATATCATACCCTGACCCATACCTGCAATACAGAAGGCGGTCAGTTCTTTTTTAGGCACATATTTTTTATCCTGCATAAAAAATCCTCCTTGAAAATGTATATTCAAAGTCTTAACACATATATTATCACATTTTTGACAAAATTTGACAAAAATTTAACCATTTTATGATGTTTTGGGTGTAGAAAAAATCGAGCAGTTTTTGTGCTATTTGACAAATCTTTTTTTGCGAGTTGAAATCAAACCAATAATATTATATTATGTATACATATAGAAATTAAGGACGGTGCTAACAATGGCTGAAACAACAGAATATTTCAGAAATACGTTTTCTTGGTGTACTGACAGTAAAACCTCAGAGGAATACATAATAATAAAAAACGATGTGAGATTTTCAATTCTTTCGGACAGACTTCTCCGTGTTGAAGTTGACAGCAACGGAGTTTTTACTGACGAGCCTACACAGACTGTTATAAACAGAAGCTTCAGCAAACCTAAAATCCGCACCGTAGAGGACGGCGACGTTGTTATTATTATGACAACCAAAACAATATACAGATATGATACCGCATCACACAAAATGATAGGAATATCCCTTAAAAACGGTAAAAATCTTACAGATTACAGCAAAGGAAACCTCAAGGGTACCTACCGCACTCTTGATCAGACGACCGGTGCAATAAGCCTTGGTGACGGTATTATGTCAACAGACGGTGTTGCCGTGATTGACGACACCAATTCTCTTATTCTTAATCCTGACGGAACTGTGGGTGAAAGACGAAAAACCGAAAAGGACGAATACTATTTCTGCTATAATCACGATTACAGAGCTGCTTTGAGAGACTTCTTCTCTCTTTGCGGTCAGGTACCTCTTGTGCCCCGCTTCTGTCTAGGTAACTGGTGGAGCAGATATAAGGCGTATACCCAGCAGGAATATGTTGACCTTATGAAAAAATTTCTCGACAAGGAAATTCCCATCACCGTTGCCACAATTGACATGGATTGGCATTGGGTTGACGTCAAAAACCGTTTCGGCAAGTGCGGCAGCAAGAAGTCAATTATCCCGGGCAAGAGTGACAACATCTTCCAAGGTGACGGTTGGACCGGATACAGCTGGAACACCGAGCTTTTCCCGGATTATAAAGGCTTCCTGAGATGGCTTCATGAAAAGAATTTCAAGGTTACAATGAACCTTCATCCCGCTCAGGGCGTCCGCTTCTTCGAGGATATGTATGAGGAAATGGCAGAATTTATGGGAATTGACCCGACTACAAAGAGACGTGTTGAATTTGATATAACAGATCCGCGTTTCATTGATGCATACTTTAATATTTTGCACAAGCCCTATGAAAAAGACGGCGTTGATTTCTGGTGGATCGATTGGCAGCAGGGCAAAAACAGTAAAATCAAAAACCTCGACCCCCTCTGGGCACTCAATCACTATCATACTCTCGTTGACAGAGACTCTGAAATCAAGCGTCCTCTTATTCTTTCGCGCTTTGCCGAAGCAGGCTCTCACAGATATCCTCTCGGCTTCTCGGGAGACACTAAAATCTGTTGGGAATGCCTCGACTTCCAGCCCTACTTCACAAGCACAGCAACCAACATCGGCTACACGTGGTGGAGCCACGATATCGGCGGGCACATGATGGGCTCAAAGGATGACGAGCTCTATGCACGTTGGGTACAGTACGGTCTTTACAGCCCGATTATGCGCCTTCACTCAACAAGCAACGAATTTATGGGCAAGGAGCCTTGGAAGCACGAATATGCTGCAGAGCAGATTGCCGTAAAAGCGCTCAGAGAAAGGCACGCTCTTATCCCCTATCTCTATTCTATGAATTATCGCACTCATAAAGACTCACTTGCTCTTTGTGAACCGATGTATTATGCATATCCTGAAGATGAAAACGCATATAAGGTTAAAAATCAGTATTTCTTCGGCTCTGAGCTTATGGTTGCTCCAATCACTTCAAAAATCAATCCGAAAACAAATCTTGCAGAGGTTGAGGTATGGCTCCCTGAGGGAAGATGGACCGATATTTACACCGGTGCCATTTATCAGGGCGGAAAGAAAATCAAAATGTTCAGAGGTATAGAAAGTATTCCCGTACTTGCCAAAGAGGGTGCTATCATACCTATGAGTGCAAATGACAGAGACAATGACTGGACAAACCCCAAGGATATGGTTATCCGCATTTTCAGAGGCAATAACAGCTTCAACCTTTACGAGGATGACGGTGAAACAAACGCATATCAGAAGGGTGACTTTGCAATAACAAAATTCACTGTAAGTGAGGAAGACAGTAATCTTCACTTCGTAATTTCTCCTGCAGAAGGAAGCTGCTCCGCTGTGCCTAAAAAACGTAACTACACTCTCGTTTTTGAGGATATTTCTTCAGCAGACATCTCGGTTACCGCAAACGGAAAGGAATCAAAATTTGAAGCCGAAGAAAAGCAGAACAGATTATATATTACATTGAACAATATTACTTCTAAGTCAACAACTGAAATCGTTCTCGACAATGTAAAAATGAGAGAAAACGCTGACAAAAAAGAACAGATTATCAATCTTATTACCAAGTATCAGCTCAGTGTAAGCTATAAGCAGGTGAAGTTCACTAAATTTCTTAAAAATATAAACGGCAAGCTCCCCTCCTGTGATGCTTGCATTGCCGAACCGATTATTGAAGTGCAGAATATGCTTTAATTACATTTGTAAGGAGCAATACAAAGTGTGTTGCTCCTTACTTTTTTTACAATTATGAAATAGTGATAGACATTTGCAGCATAATGTGTTATTATTGGCTCAATACAATATTTACGAGGTATTATAATGAATATTGCAAATAAGCTTACAATTTTCCGTGTTATACTTGTTCCGTTTTTTGTCTTTTTTATGCTGACAGACTTCTTTGCAGCAAGCAGACTTACCGCCTTCATCATCTTCTGCGTTGCAACCGTAACGGATAAGCTTGACGGAACAATCGCCAAAAAGTACAATATGGTTACAAACTTCGGAAAGTTTATGGATCCGATTGCAGATAAGCTTCTTGTCTGCTCAGCCCTCATCTGTCTAACAGGTACGGGAGAAATTCCCGTATGGGCGACGATTATCATCATCGCAAGAGAATTCGCCGTCAGCGGAATAAGGCTCGTCGCCTCCGATAACGGTGTTACAATAGCGGCTTCCTGGTGGGGAAAAAGCAAAACAATTGCTCAGATGGTTATGATTATCGTCATTCTGGCAAATCTCAGCTTCCTTTCCCTTGCGGAAACAAT
>JAZULG010000047.1:0-3804 GCA_045603005.1 Acutalibacteraceae bacterium | reverse complement strand
AACGTTGATAAATGACTTAGCATCGTCACCCTTAGCATCTGCCTTAACGTCAACAGCAACAGCGGGGTTGTTCATTTCAAGACCTCTTACGAGTGTCTCTGCCTGCTTCCAATTACCTGCGTGAGGATAGATTGAGTATGTGAAGTAGTGGTCACCACGGTCTGACTTGGGGTCAGGATTCATGGGAGCCTTAAGGAGAGTGATGATCATTCTCTGCTTATCAACCTCGTAACCATACTTACAATCGTTGAGAATAGTTACACCGTAGTTGTCCTCTGACATATCGATGAAGTTGTGGGCAGAAACCTCAAACTTAGCCTTATCATAAGGATTGTGACGATAGTTAGAGCTTTCGATTGTTGCATAAGCGATATCACGGGTAAACTTCTGAGCCTTAACATCAACGTCAAAGCCAACCTTAAGAAGCTTCTCCTGCTCGTGCCAGCTGATGAATGTGTCGAAGTCAATCTTATCAAGCTCATTGTAGATGATGATATTCTGCTTAACGAGAGACTTATTAACAGCCTTTTCGATAGAAACAACAGTAAATACATCACCACTGACAACGGATGTTACCTTACCTGCATCCGTATCGAACTCACGGTCAACATATGTAGCAACGATATCCCAAGCATCATACTTACCGGGAAGGTCCTCATAAAGTCTGAATACGTTACCCTTACCGTCAAGCACTTCTCTGTCATTCTTCTTGTCGAAGATAGATACGAGCTCTGCTCTGTCATCGAGAACAATCTTGAAGTTATCGTTTTCGATTGTGTTTGTGATAGCCTGTGCCTTTGCCTCAGCAGGAGCGGCGTCCTTAGTATAGAATACCTTGTAGCCAACTGCGGGAAGGTCCTTAGCAACGAATACAAGTACCTTAGTACCGTCGAGCTTTGTATATCTCTGGGTAGCAAGCTTGTTACCCTCAGCATCGTAGATTTCTACGTCCTTGTAGGGAAGCTCAACCTTCTGAGTTGCAACAGTACCGAGAGAGTTGAAGAGAGCGAAGGGCTTACCATACTTCTCTGCACCGTTGATGTTGCCTGCGATAGCGTTGAGAGCGTTTGCTCTTACCTCTTCACCGATAGCGATGATGTTATCATAGATAGCACAGAGGTCGCCGAATACTTCTGTAATATGAGAACCGGGAAGTGAATCGTGGAACTGGTTAGTAAGAATCATCTGCCAGCCTTCGTTAAGCTTCTCGAGAGGATACTCAATGCCGTACTGCATAGCAATACTTGAGAACATCTCTGCCTGACGATAGAGGTTTTCAGAATATCTGTTAAGCTTCTTGAGAAGAGCCTTAGTAGTGTGAACACCACGGTGCTCCTCAAGGTAAAGCTCATCCTTCCATGTGGGGATATTGGTTTCTGTTGCTTTTGCTTTCATTCTTGCAAGAGAATCTTCAATCTTACTTGTCTGTGTCTTAGGAAGACCGGGGAAATTCTTATAACGCTTTACATACTCGAGCATTTCGGTGTCAACACCGCCGCCGCCGCCACCCCAGCCGTAGCAATACATTGATCCGCCGATTGTTTCCTTATCTGTATATTTCTTCCAGTTAACCTTAAGAGAGTCTGCCTCAACAGTACCGATAAAGTGTGTGGGAGGAACGATAGAGAATACCTTGGAGCCGTCGGGGCCTTCCCACCAGAAGGTGTTGTACTGCCAGGGGTTTGTATCATTCCAGATACCCATCTTGTGAGTTACGAAGTACTCAACACCTGCCTTCTTGAGAATCTGAGGCATAGCGTAGCCGTTACCGAATACGTCGGGTACCCAACATGTCTTGGGAGTAATACCGAATTCCTTCTCAGCGAAACGTACACCGTGAAGAAGCTGACGAGCGAAGGATTCACCGGAAACGAGGTTACAGTCGGGCTCAACCCACATTGCGCCGATGTATTCCCATCTGCCCTCTTTGATACGCTCCTTAACCTGCTTGTAGAGGTCGGGGTATCTGTTAGCCATTTCGATATATGTAGGTGCTGTACTCTGTGAGAAGATAAAGTCATCATACTGCTCCATGAGACGAAGCATAGTAGCATGAGTTCTGCCCAACTTACGGATATACTCCTTGTACGCCCACATAAATACGATATCAAGGTGAGAGTTACCTACGAGAGCAAGCTGACCCTCTGACTTATATGCGGTACTGTTGTAAACCTTGTCCTTAAGCACCTTCTGTGCCTTAAGAAGACCTGCCTTGAACTCGTCGCCCTGAAGGTCGAAGTTTACATATGTAAAGGCTTCCTTGAGAGTAGCTCTGATGAGCTCTGCAAGACCTGTATCGTGAACAGGCATGAAGAGAGCATTGAAGCAAGCCTTGAAATCCCAGTAAATCTCTTCAATGAGAGGATCAACCACACCAATGAAGGAGCAGGACAGAGTCTTAACTGTAGATTCGTTTGAGTGCCATACATAATATGACTCGATATCTACATCATAGTGCTCGTTACCCTCTGCACAGTTTGTGAGAAGAACAGAGTTTCTGAAGGGGTCAAGACCCTGATAGGGCTTACCGTTAAGCGAGAGAAGAGAGTCACCGCCGAAGTAAACATTAAGAGTAACCTTCTTACCCTTGAAGCGCTGGGGCATATCAAATGAATTCTTGAAGAATGCACTCCAGCCGTTGTTACCCCAACGGTCGCCAACGTCGATTTCCTTCCACTCATCGTAAAGATATTCGTAATCATCCACACCCTTGTAGATACATTCCTTCATCTTCCATGCAGGAATGGATTCGATATCGGTGTAGATTCTCTTTTTAAGGTTTTTGATTTTGAGAGCAGCAACATCATCGAAGGAGAAGATACCTCTCTGCTTGCCCTTGGTGGCGTCACGCCAATCATCAACGTGAGCATCCATGGCGTCGAGAGCTGCTACAGCATCCATGTTTTTAATCTCAGCCAAAACAATCGTCCTTTCTACACGAAAAGCACAACTTACCGAAGCCATACTTTCCTATTTTATCACTTGTACAGTATAGCATTATATCTGTATAAAAAGCAAGACATAAAAAGGACAAAATTGCTATTTTTGCAATTTTGTCCTTTAGTGCTTTTAATTCAATTATCCTTTACCCTATCAGCTGAAATTGTAATTGGGAACAACCTTTTCACCTGTTACGGCAGATTCAACGATAGCAAGGCAAACCTCAACTGTCTTAGCTCCTTCGTAAACGCTTGTTTCCATCTCTGCATCTGCAAGAATTGTATCTGCAAATACCTGGAATTCCTTTACATAGTTATGGTTGTTAACATCGATTTCGATGATCTGGGGTTCCTCGGGTGCTACGTCATTTTCATCATCAACGAACAACTGCATTGTGGGTGATGTATTATCGCAGATGATAGTACCCTTTGTACCGTAGATGCAGGTTCTCATTGTGTAATCCCTCTTACAGCCTGTGGAAACGAAAACCTTACCCATAAGCTCATCATCAAACTTGAGAAGAGCACAGGTAGCATCGTCATAGGGTACTGTGGGGAGAAGCTTATGAGTACCGTAAGCAAATACCTCCTTGGGGTCACCTGCAAGCCAACGGAGAAGGTCAACCGCATGGCATCCGCCGCCGATTAAGCCGTGACGAGCAGGGTCTGCACGCCAATTTCCGTCACCGAATTTTGTTTTAACAATATTCATATAGTCATGAGCATATTCAGATTCAACGAAGTAAAGCTCACCGATCGTACCGGATTCGATAATCTCCTTTGCCTTTGCAAAAGCGGGAGTAAAACGGCAGATCTGACCTACCATAAACTTTGCTTTTGACTTTTCTGTTGCCTGAACCATAGC
>JAZULG010000046.1:0-15252 GCA_045603005.1 Acutalibacteraceae bacterium | reverse complement strand
GGAAATCGTAAAGACCGAGGCTCAGGCTATCGGTGACAAGTTCAGAGACGAAAGAAGAACAGAAATTGCCGCAATCAGCGGTGAGGTTGATATTGAAGACCTTATCCCCGAGGAGGAGTGTGTATATACTCTTACCAATATGGGCTATATCAAGCGTCAGCCCGCTCAGGCATATTCTCTCCAGAGACGCGGCGGCAGAGGCGTCAAGGGTATGACAAGACGTGAGGAGGACGTTGCACAGACAATGTTCACCTGCTCAAGCCATGACTTTATTATGTTCTTTACCACCAAGGGAAAGGTATACCGTCTCAAGGGCTATGAAATTCCCGAGGGCAGCAGACAGAGCAAGGGTATGAACGTTGTTAACCTTCTGCCTCTTGAAGCAGAGGAAAAGATAAGCTCAATGATAAAGGTACCCGACTTCGGCGGAGAAGAGACAAAGTATCTCTGTATGGTTACAAGAAAGGGTATCATCAAGCGTACCGAGCTTGAGCAGTACAGAAATCTTCGTAAGAGCGGTATCATAGCCATAAATCTTGATGAGGGCGACGAGCTTTCATGGGTACGTCTTACTGACGGTAACGAGGATATTCTTGTTGCTACAAGGCAGGGTATGTCAATCCGCTTCAACGAAACAGACTGCCGTCCCATAGGCAGAACAGCACGTGGTGTTAAGGCTATCGAGCTTAAGGAGGGCGACGAGGTTATCGGTATGTGTACCATAGCCGAGGGCGACGATAATAAGAAGATTCTTACCGTTTCCGAAACGGGTCTCGGAAGACTCAGTGAGCATAACGAATACAGACTTCAGTCAAGAGCGGGTAAGGGTGTTATCAACTATCACATCGAGAAGTACGGACTTGTTACCTCTGTTGTTATGGTTGAGGATGATGATGACGTTATCCTTATTTCCTCCGACGGTATCATTATCAGAATTCCTTCCTCACAGATAAGCACCGTTTCACGTACCTCAAAGGGTGTACGTGTTATGAAGCTCTCTGAGGGTGAGAAGGTAGTATCTGCAATCAGCCTTAAGGAAGAAAAGGATGAAGGCGGCGAGGAGAAGGAGGAAGCTTCTCAGGAAGCTGCTGAAGAATAAATTTTCTCTAAAATCGGAAGGTACGCTGAACGATATAGGAAAGAAGTGAAAATATGAGTAATAAAGGTAAAAAAGGAAATCCCTTTCTTAACTTTATATGGCTTGATAAAAAGAGAAGAGCCAAGAATTTCAGTTTTCTGCTGACGGTACTGATGATTGTTTCTGCCTTGGGTGTAGGCTATATAAACGGTTTACTTGGTCTTATAACAACCGGCGAAGAAGGAAAGGCTCCGCCGGTTACGCAGATAGCTCCTCAGGGACAGAGCCAGCTTGATATTGACAATAACAGCTTTTCTGAAGAGGATGAGGATATCAACGAAGAAGAGATTGAACAGATTGTTTCACAAAACGGCAGAGAGTTTCTCTATAATTGGGCCCATAACGATATTACTCCGATGTCCCGCAGTGATGTTATAAATATTCTGCTTGTGGGTCTTGACAGCAGAACCGGTCTTCAATACGGCGGCAGAAGTGATACTCTTATCCTTCTCTCTCTTAACAAAACAACAAAAAAAATAAATATGACCTCATTTTTCAGAGATACCTACTGTAATATCGATAATAACGGTAATCTGAGCTACAATAAGATAAACGCATCCTACGCCAAGGGCGGCGCAGACTGCCTTATAAATACCTTGGAAAACAATTTCAAGGTAAATATTGATTATTACGTAACCGTTGACTTTGCTACCTTTGAGGATATTATCGATGAGCTCGGCGGTCTTCGTGTTACGGTGCAGAAATATGAGGCAGACTATATTAACAGCACAACAAAGCTTCACGTACCCTACGGTGAAAATGTGGTTCTTGACGGTGAAGAGGCTCTTGTTTTCTCCCGTATAAGAAAATGCGACCCGGATTCGGACGTGAGCAGAACGAGACGTCAGAGAATGGTCATAACCTCTCTTATAAACAGCGTTAAGGGTGCGAGCTATCTTGATCTTAACAATATGCTTAAAACACTTTTACCCTACGTTAAGACGAACCTTTCCGAAAATGAAATTCTTACCTATGCGGCTCAGGCTCTTGCCGGCGGCTGGTTGAACTATGAAATAGCAGAAACTACTCTGAGTGACAGTACGGTATTCAAAACCGGCTACGTAGGCAAAAGTTCGGTTGTGTTTATGGAATTTCCCGTTGCGGCACAGCGACTGCAGAAGGCGATTTACGGAGAAACAAACGTTGTAATAAATGAGGGCGACCAGACTATGTTCTCCCTTATAAAATCCTTATAAAGAGGTATGGTGTTATGGAAATAGGAACAACACATGAGGTTATAATAACCGTTACTGATGAAGTAACGGCAGAGAAGGTAAAATCAGGTTCACTTAAGGTTTTTGCAACTCCTTCTATGATTGCTCTTATGGAGCAGGCGGCAGCTGAGCTTTGTCAGCAGGATATGCCTGACGGATGCACTACAGTCGGCACCGCAATAAGCATTGAGCATCTTGCAGCTACTGTCTGCGGTGTTGAGGTAAAGGCTATTGCAACACTTACCGCAACAGACGGCAGAAGATACGATTTTGATGTTGAGGCTTATGACAATGCAGGTCTTATCGGAAAGGGAACTCACACAAGATTTTCCGTTAAGGTTGATAAATTCCTCGATAAGGCTAATCAGAGAGCTGAAATTAAATAATTAACAGGAGAAAGCCGATTTGTATTTTTATAAATCGGCTGTGTTTCTTTGCTATGTTCCGCTTTGTTATTTTCGATTTTGACGGTACCGTGGTGGACACGGGTGAGGGTATTCTCAAAAGCCTTCAGTATTCCTTTGAGCAGATGGGAAGAGAGGTACCCGATTTAAATGACCTGAAAAAATTTATCGGTCCTCCGATTCATTACAGCTTCACACATTACTACGGTGTCAGTGAGGAGCAGGTCGGTGACTATATAAGGAAGTACCGTGAGAGGTATACTGTTACAGGCATTTATGAGTGCGAGCTTTATGACGGTATGATTGAGCTGGTTGACTCGCTGAAGGCTCAGGGGGTTAAGGTGGGCATTGCTTCAAGTAAGCCACTCAGACTTATTTATAATGTTGCAGACCATCTTGGTATAACCGAAAAATTCGATGCCATTGTCGGTGTACGTATGGATGACAGTAATCACAGTACAAAGACGGGCCTTATTTTTGAGGCGATGGAGACGATGGGTGCTTCAGACAAAAATGAGGTGCTTATGGTCGGCGACCGCCTTTACGATATTGAGGGTGCAAAGGGTGCAGGCGTAAAAAGCTGCGGAGTACTCTGGGGCTACGGCTCGGAGGAAGAATTCAGGCAGTATGAAGCGGATTTTATTGTCAGACAGGCGAAAGATGTGCTTGACCTTGTGTAAAGCTTGAAATAATTCCGAATAAGAATAATAAATGTATTATAATTACAAATCAGAATAATAAAACCGTTTTTTCGGATATATTGAATAGAATTTCTCTTAATGATGCACAGGTCATCAGAAGAAAATCCATTCAATAAAAATCGGGTAAAAATACAGCGGTTTTCCACACAAAATGTTGAAAACCTTTTCGTTTAAAGGCAAGTGATTTTATGAGATATTTTTCAAAGGAATATGATGTTGTAGTTATCGGTGCAGGTCATGCGGGCATCGAAGCGGGTCTTGCGGCGGCAAGGCTCGGCGTGAGCGTCGGTGTCTTTACAATAAATATGGACTGGGTCGGTAATCTCCCCTGCAATCCGTCTATAGGCGGCACCTCAAAGGGACACCTTGTCCGTGAGATAGATGCTCTCGGCGGTGAGATGGGAAAGGCGGCTGATGCCAATACCCTTCAGAGCCGTATACTCAATCTCGGAAAAGGTCCTGCAGTTCATTCGTTGCGTGCGCAGATTGACCGACGCCGTTACAGTGAGCATATGAAGCTTGTTATGGAAAAGCAGGAGGGTCTTGAATTAGTTCAGGCTGAGATAATCGAGCTTACACGTACCGATGATGAAAAATGGCAGGTTGTTACCAAGCTTGAAGCGATATACAACTGTAAATGCGTAATAATTGCTACGGGTACCTTCCTCGGCGGTAAGATTTATGTAGGCGACGTTGTATATGACGGCGGACCCGACGGAATGTTTGCAGCTAAGGAGCTTACAGAGTCACTGCGCAAGCTCGGTGTTATAACAAGACGCTTCAAGACCGGTACGCCTTCACGAGTCAACCGAAGAAGTATAGATTTTTCGGGCCTCGAGCGTCAGGACGGTGACGAAAGGGTAGTGCCTTTCTCCTTTGACGGTGAGTATAAGCCCGAAAATAAGCTCCCCTGCTATATTACATATACAAATGAGGAAACCAAAAAGGTTATTCTTGATAATATCCACCGCTCCCCTCTTTACAGCGGCAAAATTGACGGCGTTGGTCCCAGATACTGTCCTTCAATTGAGGATAAGATAGTACGCTTTGCAGAAAAGAAGCGCCATCAGCTTTTTATAGAGCCCTGCGGCGAAAATACCGAAGAAATGTATCTTCAGGGTATGTCTTCATCACTTCCTGAGGATGTTCAGCTTAAATTCCTTAAAACTATACCCGGACTTGAAAATGTTCAGGTTATGCGTACTGCTTATGCTATTGAGTATGACTGTGTAGACCCTCTTACACTCAGGGCAACACTTGAATTCAAGGATTTTGACGGTCTTTACGGTGCAGGACAGTTCAACGGCTCGAGCGGATACGAGGAAGCCGCCGCGCAGGGTCTTGTTGCGGGTATTAATGCTGCGCTTAAAATTAAGGGTGAAGAGCCCCTTGTGCTTGATAGAGCTTCTTCATATATCGGTACTCTTATTGATGACCTTGTTACAAAGGGCTGTTCAGATCCTTACAGAATGATGACATCCCGCTCAGAATACAGACTTATTTTAAGGCAGGATAATGCAGATATAAGGCTTACTGAGTACGGATACCGCGTCGGACTCGTATCCGAGGCAAAATGGCAGAGGCTTCAGGAAAAGCTTCGTCTTATAGAAGCAGAGAAGGAGAGAATTTCTCTTCTTTCCGTACCTCCCTCTGATGAGCTTAACGAGGTACTTGTTTCACGTGAAACATCTCCTCTCACAACCGGATGCAGATTTATAGAGCTTCTGAAAAGACCTCAGCTTGATTATGAATCCCTTAAAATAGCAGATAAAAACAGACCTGACCTCCCTTATGAGATATTCGAGCAGGTTGAAATAGCAGTAAAATACGAGGGCTACATAAAGAGACAGCTTGCTCAGGTTGAAGAAATGCGACGTCTCGAGGTAAGAAAGCTTGATATGATTGAGGATTATACTGAGGTTATCGGTCTTCGTATGGAGGCTCAGGAAAAGCTCAATAAGGTACGCCCTGCGAATTTAGGTCAGGCGTCGAGAATCAGCGGCGTAAGCCCTGCCGATATATCGGTTCTTCTTATTTACCTTGCAAAAAGGAAGTGATTTTATGTTTATACCTCTTGACCTTTTAAAAGAAAAATCCGCAGAATACGGCATTCGACTTGATGATAAGGCTCTTGAGCGCTTTGATTTATATGCAAAGCTTTTGGTTGAATGGAACGAAAAAATCAATCTTACTGCCATAACAGACCCTGAGGAGATCGTTATCAAGCATTTTCTTGATTGCCTTACCGTATTTTCTAAGGTTGAAATCAAGGAAGGCGCTAAAATTATCGATGTCGGTACCGGCGCAGGCTTTCCCGGACTTGTAATGCTTATAGCCCGTCCTGATTTAAAAATGACACTTATGGATAGTCTTAATAAGAGGCTCAACGTAATAAAGGATATTCTTGAAAAGCTTGAGCTTACAGCAGATGTGGTGCACTCCCGTGCAGAAGACGGCGGTCAGAACAAGGCGTACCGCGAAAAGTACGATTTTTCAACGGCAAGAGCGGTATCAAACCTTCGTGATCTTACAGAGTACTGCCTTCCCTTCGTTAAGGTAGGAGGCTCCTTTATTGCTATGAAGGCTGCTAAGGCTGATGAGGAAATATCTGCTGCGCAGAAGGCAATAAAGACTCTTGGCGGTACTGTTTCTGAAAAGCATACCTTTGAGCTTGAGGATGCAGGTGAGAGAAATATAATTTTAATCAAAAAGATTTCGTCAACTCCTGCCAAGTTCCCCCGCCCTTCAGCAAAAATTGCAAAGAATCCCCTTGTATAATGACCTTTACTGTCGTTTAAGGTAAAATAAGCACATACTGTTTTTGTGGACAACCTTCCTTTGTTGTGGTATTATCTGAACAAAGGGAGGTTATGTTTTTTTATGATTAGTGAAAGAAACAGAACAGCGGGTCAGGTACTGCTTATACACGGTGATAAAATACTGCCCAACCCTAATCAACCGAGACAGACCTTCGATCAGAGTGAGCTTCTTAATCTTGCCCTTAGTATAAGAACAAACGGACTTCTTCAGCCTATAACGGTAAGAGAGACAGAAATGGGCTTTGAGCTTGTGGCAGGAGAAAGAAGACTCAGAGCCGCAAAAATAGCGGGACTTGTTTCAGTCCCCTGCATAGTAATTGATGCCAATACAATGAAAGCCGCAGTTTTTTCGCTGATTGAAAACCTTCAGCGTCAGGATTTGGGGTATTTTGAGGAAGCCTATGCTATTGAAAAGCTTATGAAGGACTTTTCAATTACTCAGGATGAGGTTGCAAGGAGGATAGGAAAAGCACCTTCTACCGTTTCGAATAAGCTGAGACTCCTTGCCCTTCCTGAACAGGTTAAAAGACTTCTTTGTGAAAACGGACTTTCCGAAAGACATGCAAGAGCACTATTGAATCTCCAGAGCGAGGATATTATGCCTGTACTTGAAAGGATAATACATAAGAAGCTGAATATTCAGCAGACAGAGGAGCTTATAAAAGAAACAAACGAAAGCAGAAATGCTCCCAAAAGAACAACGAAAAGGATGTTCAGCGACGTAAAGATATTTCTTAATACAATTAACCACGCCGTAGACACCATGCAGAAGGCAGGTATCAAGGCAGATATTAAAAGAAAGGACAACGGCGAAAGCTATGTGTATCTCATTGAGATACCGAAGCAGGCTATGTATAAAATAACCGATAAGGTTGAATAGGTTGGTAACACTGCTTGCGGTGATTCCATATATCATATCTTTCTCTTTCACACCCCGAAAAGGACTCCGCTGAGGCGGGGTTCTTTTCATTGTTTCACGTGAAACATCATAGAGGTATTCTTTTTGTAAAAAATCCGCAGAAACCCTTTAAAACTGCAAAACTATGTGTTATAATACTCCTTACAGACTAAAAAACACCTTTGATATATAAAGAAAGGGAAAAAATATGGGAAAAACCGTAGCAATCGTCAATCAGAAGGGCGGAGTCGGTAAAACAACATCAGCTGTCAATCTTGCGGCGGCTATAGGCTGTTACGGCTATAAGGTGCTTCTTGTTGATGCTGACCCTCAGGGAAACGCCACCAGCGGCCTGGGAGTCAACAAAAGGGATGTTAAAAAGTCCTCATATGATGTAATTGTCAGGGGTACTCCCGCCGATGAGGTTATTCTTTCTACGGCATATAAGGGGCTCGATATACTTCCCGCAAACATGGACCTTGCGGGTGCAGAGCTTGAGCTTGTGGATATGCAGTCGAGAGAGAGCCGAATCCGCAGTGCTCTTGCTCCTATAAAGGACAGATACGATTTTATTTTCATAGACTGTCCGCCGTCACTCGGACTTATAACTGTCAATATTCTCTGTGCAGTTGATACTGTTATCGTACCGATTCAGTGTGAGTACTACGCTTTAGAGGGACTTTCACAGCTTATGAATACAATAAGGCAGGTAAAAAGGCTTTATAATCCGATAATTGACGTTGAGGGCGTGCTTCTTACAATGTACGACGGAAGGCTCAATCTTACTCAGCAGGTTGTTTCTGAGGTAAAGAGATTCTTCCCGCAGAAGGTTTATTCGTCAGTTGTGCCGAGAAATGTACGACTTTCCGAGGCACCGTCCTTCGGTAAGCCGGTATATTACTATGACAGAAGCTCAAGAGGCAGTGTTGCCTATGACGAATTAGCAAAAGAATTTCTTAAAAAGAATAATAAAGGCTTGAAAGGATAGGAGGCGTAATATGGCAGTCAGTAAAAAAGGCGGTCTCGGCAAGGGACTTGATGCACTTTTTCTTGATAATTCAACAGAGGAAAAGGGCGGCTCAGTAACAGTAAACATAAACGATATTGAGCCTAACAGAGATCAGCCGAGAAAGGATTTCGACGAGGAAGCTCTCAGAGAGCTTGCAGACAGTATTGCTCTTCACGGTGTTATTCAGCCTCTTCTTGTAAGACCTATTTCCGACGGCGGATATCAGCTTGTTGCCGGTGAAAGACGCTGGCGTGCATCAAGAATGGCAGGCCTTACCGAGGTACCCGTATTTATAAGAGAAATGAGTGACAGACAGGTTGCTGAGGTTGCTCTTATAGAAAATCTCCAGCGTGAGGACCTTAATCCCCTCGAAGAAGCAAAGGGCTATGCTCAGCTTATGAAGGATTACAGTCTCACTCAGGAGCAGGTAGCAAAGAGCGTTGGCAAATCAAGACCCGCTGTTGCAAATGCAATGAGAATTCTCGAGCTCCCTGAAGAAGTGCTTGAATACGTCAGAAGCGGTAAGCTTTCCGCGGGTCACGCAAGAACACTTCTTCCGATAAAGGACAAGGAAACACTTCTTAAGCTTGTGCAGGAGATTGTACTTAAGGAAATCTCTGTAAGAGAGACGGAAAGAATAGTAAAATCAATACTGAACCCGAAAAAAGAGAAATCCCCCGCTAAAAAGGCAAAGAGGGACCCCTGGTACGACGAATGTGAGCTTGCGATAAAGGCAGAGCTCGGCAGAAAGGCAGCAATTCATTCGGAAAAGGGCAACAGAGGTACTATTGAAATAGAATTTTTCAGTAAAGAAGACCTTCAGGGCTTACTTGAAGCCCTCGTAAGATAAAATAATTCCACTAAAGAAAAAAGGAGCAATTACAATGTTAGATATTAAGCTTATAAGAGAAAATCCTCAGAAGGTAAAGGATGCAATGAAGACAAGAAACAAGGACATGGATGCTCTTGTTGACGAAATCCTTGAAATTGACGCTAAGGTACGTGAGCTTACACAGAAGGCTGATGCACTCAAGGCTGAGCAGAATGCTGCAAGTAAGGATATCCCCCGCATAAAGAAGGAAGGCGGAGATATCAGCGAAATTATGACAAGAATGAATGCTATCAAGGAAGAGGTTAAGGTTCTTGATGCTGAAAAGGCAGAGCTTGCCGCTAAGCAGAAGACTATGATGTACGAATTCCCCAACGTACCCTCTGATGCTACACCTATCGGTAAGGATGACAGCGAAAACGTTGAAATCCGCCGCTGGGGTGAGCCCAGAAGCTTCGATTTCGAAGCGAAGGCACACTGGGACATCGGTGCAGACCTTGGTATTCTTGATCCCGAAACCGCTGCAAAGGTAACAGGTACACGCTTCCATTTCTACAAGGGCCTCGGCGCAAGACTTGAAAGAGCTATCATCAGCTTCTTCCTCAATACTCACACCGAGCATGGCTATACAGAGGTATTCCCTCCTTTTATGGTTAACAGAGCTTCAATGACAGGTACAGGTCAGCTTCCCAAGTTTGAAGAGGACGCTTTCAAGCTCACAAATGACTATTTCCTTATCCCCACTGCAGAGGTACCCGTTACAAATATGTTCCGTGACGATATTCTCGAGGGTGATAAGCTTCCTATGAGCTTCTGTGCATATTCTGCTTGCTTCAGAGCAGAGGCAGGCTCAGCAGGACGTGACACAAGAGGTCTTATCCGTCAGCATCAGTTCAACAAGGTTGAGCTTGTTAAGTTCACAAAGCCCGAGGAAAGCTATGCAGAGCTTGAAAAGCTCACCAACGATGCAGAAAGAGTGCTTCAGCTTCTCGGACTCCCCTACCGTGTTGTTGCTCTTTCAAGCGGCGATATCGGCTTCTCAAGTGCAAAGACCTACGATATCGAGGTTTGGATGCCCTCCTACGGAAGATACGTTGAAATCAGCTCCTGCTCAAATTTTGAGGACTTCCAGGCACGCCGTGCATCAATCCGCTATAAGAACGGACCTAAGGATAAGGCTCAGCTCGTACACACCCTCAACGGCTCAGGCGTTGCAGTAGGCAGAACAACTGCCGCTATTCTTGAAAACTATCAGAATGCAGACGGCACAGTTACCATTCCCGAGGCACTTATCCCCTATATGGGAACTGACATTATTAAATAATGCGCAATGCGCAATTCGCAATTCGCAATCGCGGGAAAATCCGGTGGTGAAGGGTAACGCCTACCCGCCGGATTTACACCGTAGGGACCGGCGTCCCCCGACGGTCCGTAAAACAGATGAGTATCTTAATAAAGCCCTTGAAAACTACAAATAGGATAAATTTCCCACGTATTTTTCGGGGGATTATCTATTTATATTTACTAAACTATAAAAAGTGAGCAAAAGAATGAAAAAGTGAGAGAAAAAGAGCAAAAATGAGATTCAGAAAGAGGAGTTTTCAAAAACAGAGACTGAAATAATCTAAAATCAATCCGAATCAGACCAAAAGGAGTGTTGCTTTTTCTGTTTTATTTAAGTAAGATATAATCATACCGATTCGGTAAAAAAATAGGAGAATAATTATGACAAATGAAAATTATGAAAACAATGGCGTACCTCAGAATTCACCGACCGAAAAAGTAGCGGAAGCAAAGAAAAAACTGTCCTTACCGATAATAGCAGTCTCTATAGCAGTTGTTGCGGCAATTATTGCAGGTATAATTTTTCTTCCCGGTATATTAAATAAGGATGATGAAAACAGCTGTGCACAGGGGGAATCTACTGAGGCAGCAGGAAGCAATAAAGTATGGCTTGTAGCCGCTGGAGCATCTGAGGATGCAGAAGGCAACAAAGAAAAAACTGTTTGTAAGTATGATGCCAACGGTAACACAGTCGAAGAAGCCCATTATAGCAACGGTGCGGAGGGTGAGCGTTATACCTGGAAATATGACGGTGAAGGTAAGGTTATTGAAGAAGTCAAATATTATAGCGGCGTTGAAAGTTATCACACTGTATATGAATATGACGAAAAGGGAAACAAAATTAAAGAAGTCTATTGCGATGACGAGACAACAGAAAGTGAAACCGTATATGAGTATGACGACAACGGCAATCTGATTAAAACGGCTATTTTCTTTGACGGTGAAGAAGCCACCACATATAATGCTTATAGCTACGATGCTAACGGCAATCTTGTTGAAGAAACTTTTGGCACACGCGGCGTCTATGGTGAAATCCGTACTGTATATGAATATGACGAAAATGGAAATAAAATCAAAGAAACAACGTATTCATACTCAGAGGTAGAAACCGTATATACTTACAAGTATGACGATAATGGTAATAAGATCGAAGAAATCCGTTATGATTATGGGGAAAACGGAGAAAAAGAGGGTAGCCGTTATATCTATAGCTATGACGACAACGGTAATATGACTGAAGAAATAGGGTATGTGAACGGTACAGAGTACTCCAGTCAAACCTATGAATACGACAGCAACGGAAATCTGACCGAAAAAACTGTTTGCTACTACGAAGAAGAGGTTGTCCGTTGTACCTGTAGCTATGACAGCAACGGCAATCTGACCGAAAAAATTGTTTACGACGACGGAGAAGAGTCTGTCCGTTATACCTATAGCTATGACAGCAACGGCAATCTGACTGAATTAAACCATTATCTGTATGGTGAAAAAACAAAAACAACAACCATCGAATACATTTCTGTAAAGGTTTCACAAGAGCAGGCGGAAAAAATAAAATCTCAACAGAATGACATTCTTTATTTTATATTTAACTGAAACCAATAATTTTGAAGCAGGCTCATAGCAGATAAGATTTATAAGTGTATCCGACATTAAATAACAGGGACACGGATTTTCCGTGTCCCTGCTATTTTTAATGAATCTGCTTACGCCATTGCTACTTATATGGCGGACGGGTAATGGCCGCCCCTACGGTAACAATCCCATTTCCGCGGATAAAACCTTGCCTTTTCCGCCCATGTCAGCGCGTGACTACTGGCTACTGATTACTAAAAACCGCGACCTTTTATTTATATTCTGTGTCAGCCGGGGCCTTTGCGTCGGGGCGTGTTTCGTCAATCTTTTCAGCCTGTGAAGGGGTTACCTCAATAGCCATATATTCATAATAATAATTGTAGGTGTTACCACTGGACAGATTCGATACCTCTTTGCTTAAAAGATTACCGTTTTCATCATAAGTGTAAACAATATCAAGATTTTGTCTTTCACCAAAATACTGTTTTTCCCTGATACGGTTTCCGTTGCTGTCATATTCATAAACATATGTTCCATCAATGACGTAGTAGCTCTCGAGTTGAGTTCTTTTTATACAGTTTCCGCTGCTGTCATATTCAAAGCCTGTACGATTGGCAATTTCTGTTCCAGAATTTCTGTATCGGGTAAGATATGTAAGATTTCCCTTGCTGTCATATTCATAGGATAAAGACAAATATTTTTCTCCGTTAATAAAAACGAACTCCTTTAAGAGATTACCGTTGTTATCATATTCATAACTGGTATTGATGTTATCGCCGTAGAATTCCTTAATACAATTTCCTGCGGCATCATACTCATATTTATACACGAGAGGTGAGCCGGTGCCGAACATATCTTCAGCTTCTTCAATCATATTGCCATTACTGTCGTATTTATAACTGGTGTGCCCTTGCTCTTCTCCGGTCGCCTTATAATATGTTTCTTTGATAAGGTTATTGTTATCGTCGTAATCATAAATATAATAACTTGACAGTTCACCGTTAGCCGTATAGACATTCTCTCTGATGAGGTTTCCTTTATCGTCATATTCATAAACTCTCTCTAATTTTGAATGTGAACCGTATTTGTTAATTTCAGAGCTGTACTTTGTAACAACCCATACGGTCTGAGGTTCTTCATTCCCTTTTTCATCCGATGATAAGTCTGGCATAATAACAAACGCTGCAAGAATAACTGCAATAATCGCCAGACAACCTGCTATTAAGGGTAAGGGCGATTTTTTCTTTGCCTTGGATGTTTTTTCCGTCTGTGCATTTTGGGAAACTACGTTGTTTTCATAATTTTCATTTGCCATAATTTATTCTCCTTTTCATATTAATGAATTACTTACGTCATTAAATGCCCGAAAGGCATTCCCCTTACTACTTACTACTTACTGTTAACCATTTCCTCATAAATATCACAGATCTCGTTGACCTCGCCCTGAGCTACAAGCTGTCCCTTGGTGAGAATTATCGCCTTGTTGCAGATTTTCTTCACACGGTCAGTGTTATGTGAAACGAATAGCACTGTTGCGCCGTCCTTCATCATATCGAGGATTCTCTGCTCACTTTTTTCCTTGAAGGCGGCGTCGCCTACGCTAAGCACCTCGTCAAGAATGAGTACATCAGGCTTCACTGCAGTGGCAATAGCGAAGCCAAGACGGCTTTTCATACCTGAGGAATAGCTTTTCAAGGGGGCGTTTATAAAGTCGCCCAATTCGGAAAATTCAACGATTTCGTCGTACTTCTCATCGATAAACTTTCTTGAAAAGCCCATTGTTGCACCGTAAAGATAGATGTTTTCCTTACCGCTGTAATTCATATCAAAGCCTGCACCTAATTCAAGCATAGGAGCGATAACGCCTTGAACCTTAGCCTTGCCCTGTGTGGGCTTGAGTACTCCTGCGATGACCTTAAGCAGAGTACTTTTACCGGCACCGTTAAAGCCCATTATACCAACACGGTCACCCTTTTCCACCTTGAAGGAAACATCCTTGAGTGCCCAGAATTCGGTGTAGCTGAGCTTTCTTGTTACAAGGCGGATAAAATATTCCTTTACGTTGTCTACCCTTTCCTTGTTTAGGTGAAAGAGCATACTTACGTGATTAACTTCAACTGCGTAATCCTTCATATACACTCCCCCTCTTAAATGTGAAGGATAAACTTATCCTGATTTTTGTTGAACATTATAAGACCGATGATAAGGCATACAGCCGCAAAAACAGTACTGTAAATAAAGGCTGTGCTGTCAAAATACATCATAAATTCCGTACCGTGAATAACTGCTGCCCTGAAGGTCTCGATTATACCGTAAAGCGGGTTTATTTTAAGAAGCTGAGCCTGCCATGAGCCCTCACTGAAGCCGAGTCTGTCTATGGTATATACAATCGGCGTGAGATAGAAAAGAAGCAGGGTGAAAACATCGTAAAGATTTTCTATATCCTTGAAAAAGACGTTGAGAGTGCAGAGAATAAGACCTACACCGAGAGACAGAATAAGAAGCACTGCTACGGGAAGCACTGCAAAGACTATGTTGAATGAAAGGTCTATCGGGTTATAGTTTATCACCTTGAAGAAAAGAATGACCCCCGCAAGTACGGAAAGAGATATAACAAAGGTGACGAAGGTGGAAAGAACCATCGAAAGAGGATAGATATACTTAGGCACATAAACCTTCTTGATAATCGAAGCGTTTTTCCGTACCGATTTCATCGCTCTTTTTGTACTCTGAGTATAGAATTCATAAAGCAGTCTGCCGGCAAGAAGGTAAACGGGATAGTTTACAACCTTTGCCGAATCTCTGCCGAAAAGATTGCTGAAAACAACAGAAAGAACTACCATTGTAAGAAGCGGCTGAAGAAATGACCAGAGTATACCGAGGGCAGAATTTCTGTATTGCAGCTTTATATTTTTAACCACAAGCTCTCTGAGCAGATAGCGGTATTTCATAAAATTTGTCCATGTGTAACGTGCCGTAGACTTTAAAGACAAGGAAATACCTCCTTTTTTACCTATAATCTTTTATATTATAGCATAGAAAATTGTTTTTTACAAGGTGTAATAAAGGCTTTGGCACCAAGTATGGCTTTTACGGTTGAATTTTCGGTATTCCTGAGCTATAATAGGGTAAAATTGTTAAGCTTCAGAGGATGATAAAATGTATAACACAGTGATTTTTGACCTTGACGGTACTCTTCTTGATACTCTCTCCGACCTTCACGCCTCGGTGAATTTCGCATTGAGGGAGCTTTCCTTTCCGGAAAGGACGAGAGAAGAAATACGCCGCTTTATAGGTAACGGCGTTGTAAAGCTTATTGAG
>JAZULG010000045.1:0-25450 GCA_045603005.1 Acutalibacteraceae bacterium | reverse complement strand
CATATCGTCGGTGAGAAGGAGACCTGCTACAAGATCAGCAAGTGTTTCGCCTTCTTCAAGAAGACCGACCATGGGAAGGATTTCACCGAGGAGCTCGTCGAGATTATCGAGGGCTGTTGTTGTGGTTGCCTTATCAATTTCATGACCTGCGTATACATCAAGCTTCTCGAGAGCTTCAGCAGGATCTTCAATTGCAAGGAATTCAACAAGATACTTAGTGGTGAGGTTGTTGAGGAAGTCGATTACGCCCTTAACTGCACCTTCAGCACTGAGATACTTGATAACCTGATTGATGATATCTTCTTCCTTGTCTGTAGCGAATATGGGAAGAATTTCGTCAATTGCAAAGGTAAGAAGACCGTTTACAAAGTATGTTCTTGAACCGGTTACTTCTGTCTTTGAAATACCGATAGTAGTCTTTTCTTCGCCGATTTCAGCAACAAGAGTTTCAAGCATTTCAGCAGTGATTACAAGGTCAAGAGTACCTGTCTTAACTGTTGCGTACTGCTTGCCGTCCTTTACTGTGATTTCAGCATCGGCAGCAACGTCGTAAGTCTTGTCGCCATCCTTAGCGATGAACTTACCGTCAACCTCAGTTACCTCAAGTTCCTTATTGCCGGCGATGAGGCCGTTGATAAGGTTAAGGAGACCGTCGATTGTTGTGTAGTTGTCAAGGTTCATGCCGAGAAGCTTTTCGATGAATGCGTCTGTCTCACCTGTGATAGGCTCAACAACTTCGAGGAGACCCCATACAAGTGCGATGATGTTATCAACAAGCACTGAAAGGTTGTCTGCTGCTACGAAGTAGAGGAGACCTGCAAGGTGGTCAGCAATGAATGTGATGGGTGATGCTGCGATACCGTCTACAAGAGCGAGAACTATCTTGAGAACATCACCGAGAATTACTTCGATGTCGTCTGATGCATTGTATTCTGCTACAGTCTTGATACCGTCAACCTTAAGGTCGAGAGCATCTACGAGAGCAAGGATACCCTGCTCGTAGCCCTTTGAGCCACGGATTTCGATGAAGCCGTCACCAAGGATTACGCCGGAAGCGATTTCCTCTGCTCTGTCGTCGTCTGTTTCGCCGGTGCCTGTTGTTGTGCTATAAACAGTTTCAAAGTCGCCGGTGTATACGCCGTTACTGTCGAGGAGAGTGAGAGTCTTGCCCTGGAAGAGTACCTGAAGAACAGGTGTAAGAGGCTGAGCGAGAACCATGATAGCATTGATAAGAGTATCAAGATCTGTTACGCCCCAGTCTTCTTCGATAGCAAGCTTTGTGCCTGCAAGTGTTTCCTTACCGTCGGTAAGCTTACGTGTTGCAGTACCGGTTGCCTTGTTAGCTTCTGTGATTTCCATCACGTAGGTGTAAACAGTTACCTGCTTACCGTCAACAGTCTGAACTGAACCGTCTGCATAAATATCAGCTGAAGTGAAGGTCTTGAGCGCATATTCAGTCTTGGATTCGTTTGCATCTGTTGCGGGATCGTCAAGAGTAACGATTTCTTCTACGTAGTAGTATACGTTTACTACGGGAGCAGCAGCCTTAACGTCTGCCCATGTCTGAGCATCGCCGATGATTGCATTGATAGCTGCAACTGCCTTAGCATATTCAGCCTTACCTGCAAAGTGTTCATTGATTGATGCCTTGAAATCTGCTGCAGTGAGCTTATAGTCGCCAATCTTGATAATGTCAAGGATTGTATCGATAATAGCTGTGCCGCCAAGAAGATCTACTACAGTGTTAACGATAAGGTTCATAACATCAAGGTCGCCCTCGATTACGAAGCCGTTAATGATATCGTCAACAAGCTTTTCGATTCTTGTGGTATCTGCGGGAAGATCTGACTTGATAGAATCAAGGATGATATCCATAAGTGAGCCTTCCTCCTGCTCGCCCTTAACAAGGAGTGTAAGTACGAGAGGCAGAGCTTCGTTGATAATTGTATCAAGCTTGCCGGGAAGATTTTCTGCTGAGATATCGCCTGTATGATCGATTTCGAAGTCAGGAATTCTCTTATAGCCTGAGTATGTGATTTCGTAGCCTTCGAAGAGTGATACGAGAATATCTGTGATGGTAAGACCGCCTACCTCGTCTTCGATGAGAGCGAAGAGGTTTTCGATGATGAGACCAACAAGATTCTGCTTGCCGTCCTTGTCAACTCTCTTATCTGCGGGAAGCAGAGTGTTGAGAAGATCCTTTGAAAGGAGGTTGTCAAGAAGGAATACGAAGGAGTCTGCGATATCAACTGTGAATTCGTTGATAACGTTACGTGTTGTACCTGTAAGAACATAGTACTCTGCGTCTCTTGTTGCGTCGAATGCGGTGGAGTCGATAGTGATGATTTCATCCTTCTTACCGCCGAATACGCCGCCTTCCTTCTGTACCTTAGCTTCAAGGTAAGCCTTATCGGTGTTGATAGCGTCATCGGTGTAATCAACTGAATATTCAACATAGCTCTTGAAGAAGTCTTCGCTGAGGATCTGGATGGGAGCAACTGCGTTGCCGTCTGCATCCTTCTTATCCTTAACGAGGAGACCGCCAACGAGATCGTTGATGATGTTTACAAGGTTTTCGCTTGTGCCGATGTTAGCAACGATTTCATCAAGTGTGAAGGTTGTTACAGCGTACTTATAAGCACCGAGCTCGTTGCTTACGAACTTGCTGTCAGCCTTAACTTCTACAGTCTTGTCGCCGTCAACATAGGTGAACTTTTCGATTTCTGTGCTCTCGTCTGCTTCAGTTTCGGGATCGTCTGTCTTGTAAACAACTGTAAGATCCTTAATTTCTGCAACAGTACCTGTGCCCTCAGGCATAAACTCGCCGAGGAGACCGCCGAGAAGACCGCCGAGGAGGTCATCAAGGAGAGTACCTACTGCAGGCTCTGCAACGTCAAGGAGTGCGAATACGGGTGAGAGAAGGTTTGTAACAAAGCCTTCAACACCGTCGGACTCGATGAAGTATGCGAGTGAAGGAACAAGTGTAAGGATATACTCAACGGGTGATGCTGTGAGAGCATCAACAACATTGAAGATACCGTCTGTGATCGCAGTAAGAGTTACCTTTGTACCCTTAGCATTCATGTATGCTTCTGCGGTTGTCAATGTGCCGAACTGGTCTGCTGCGAGACCCTTAAGGAGAGGAAGAATTGCATATTCGTAGCCCTTGCCGCCCTTAACTTCAAGAGCAGTTACAGCTACGCCTGCGTCATTTGTTGACTTGATAGCGATTGATTCGCCTCTGAAGAGGAAGTTGAATACGGGTTCAAGCTGTGCAACGAATGCCCAGATGATGTCGATGAATGCAGCAAGCTTATCGTCTGCAGCGTCGATACCCCAGTTGTTCTTAACAACAACCTTGGTGCCTGCAGCGATCTTTTCTGCCTTATCGTCATTAGTGAGCTTGTAGGTTACAGCGCCTGTAGCCTCGTCAGCTTCGATCTGATATGCATATACGGTTGCAGTGTATTCCTTACCGTCGATAGTGAAGGTTTCGTCCTGAGCGTCAGGAAGAACTCTTGTATCTGTGAAGGACTTAACCACATATTCTGTCTTAGCTTCGTTTTCGGCTGTAGCGGGATCATCCTCTGTTACAACAGAGTCAACGAAGTAGTATACGTTCTGTGCGTAGTATTCAGCAACGTCTGACCATGTAGCATCACGTGTGATGATTTCATCGTCTTCTGTTTCTTCTGTACCCTTATCGTCTGTTTCAGTTACCTTGAAGTCTTCGCCGACAGCAGCGGTAATGAAGCTGTTAAGAGTAGCATTGCCTGACTTTTCTACTACACCTGCAGGTGTGAAGTTTACGTCAAGGAGATCGTCGAGGATGGGAAGAATGGTTGTAAGAGTATCTGCAAGGCTACCTGTACCGATAGCGCCGATAACTGCTCCAACGATTGTATCCATCATTTCATCCTTGAAGAGGAGATCTTCGAGGATAGCGTCAACAACCTTCTCAAGTGTTACGCCTGCATATCCGTTTGTTTCATCCTTAACCTTGCTGAGTGCACCCTTAAGGAATTCTACGCCCTCAAGCATGGGAAGAATGTCGGGAATTACTGCAAGAATTGCCTTGTCAAGCTTCTTGATTGCACGTCTTACCTTACGTGAGGTAAGGGTTGTGTCAACTGAATATGTGTCATAATCGTAGGTCTTTGCCTGGAAGGACAGATATTCAATTGCTTCATTTTCAACTTCGTAGTGGTTGAAGTAGTTGAGAAGAACTTCAAGAACTACGTATCTGTTTTCTTTTGTGATAGCCTCAATGATTGTCTTGACTGTTGCGTTCTTTTCGTCTTCCATATCGAAGCCAACGAGGTCAAGGATATCGAAGATGAGACCGTCATTGCCGAGAACAAGCTCGGAAATAACCTGAACAAGAGTTGTTGCGTTGTCGGTTGTGATACCTTCAACCTTATTCTTGCCGCCAATCATTGTTGCGCCGAATTCACGCTTGGTGTCTACATAACCCTTAACGCCGGTGTGGTTTACAATCCATGTGAAGATGTATGAACCGTCCTTTGTAAGGAGACCCTTAAGGTCGATAGTTGTTGTAAGAGTTGCAGTGCCGTCTGCAGCTACTGTGAGACCCTTATCATCAAGCTTAACCTCTACTACCTTACCGTCTGCATCTGTGTAGGTGTAGCCGATAATCTCGCCGTCCTTTTCAACTGCGGTAAGAGCCTGATCGGTTACCTTACCCTTATTGATGAGACCGTCGATGAGGTTGATGAGGCCTTCTTCCGTGAGAAGAGCTGTTGTGATATCGCTTACCTTTTCGATTGTTGTGCCGTCAGCAAGGATGCCAAGGTCAACGAGAAGGTCTGCGAGGAATTCATATACATTGAGAGCATAGATGGTTGTGCCGTCTATGTTGAGCTCTGCAGCTGCTACTTCGTTAACCATATTAACGAGAGTAATTACGGGAGCAAGAAGCTGCTCTACTGCCTGAGCGAGACCCTCAGATGCGATGAAGTATGAAAGCTGGGGAAGAAGATCAACGATTGTCTGTACGGGAGCTGCAAGAACTGTATCAAGGATATTCTTGATATAGTTGATTACAAATTCTGCGAATTCTTCGTCAGAAGCAATAGCCTGAACTTCTGCCTTTGTCTTGATCTTATCCTGAGCAACGCCGAGAACTTCAGCGAGAGGAATGAAGAATCTGTCGTAACCGTCGCCTGCTGATACGGTGATACCGTCAAGGAGAACGAGGTCGCCTTCTTCGAGAAGGAGAAGCTTAAGAACGGGAACGAAGGGAACAAGAAGGTCTGTAAGGAATGCAAGAGTTGAAGCGTAGTCAGTAATACCGAAGCTCTCTGTATCGCCGAGCTTGAGTGAATACTGCTCTGCATAAACTACTGCGCCATCCTTAACCTCAGCAACATAGAGGGTGTTGCCCTGTGCGTCCTTAGCGAATTCTGTTGCGTCTGCTGCTGCAGCGTCAACATAGTATGTTGTGCCGTAAGCGTCAGTCTTAGCCTCTGCGCCTACTGCTGCGGGGATAGCGTTGCCGTCCTTGTCCTTAGCGAGTTCGATTACGGGAACAGTCTTATAAAGCTTGTTGCCCTCTGCATCCTCGCCGTTTTCAACCTGCATTGTAGCAAGAAGGTTTGTACCGTTGTTGAGGTACGGAGTGATTGTGCCGTCTTCAGCCTTTGTGAAGTGTACGTCTGCATCATAAGCGTCTACTGTGAAGAACTTATTGAATGCAGCTTCCCAAGTGTCGCAGCCTGCAAATACTTCTGCAATCTTGGTATTCTGAGCCTTGAAGTAGGAAAGCTTGAGGTTGATACCGCCGTCTGCGCCGCCTGTAAGCTCGTAAACAAGGTCAAGGATTGAATCAAGCTTGCCCTTACCGAAGAGGTTAACAAGTGCAGTGAAGATTGTGGTAGCAAGACCTGTCTTACCGTCTGCATCCTTGAAGAGTGATGTGAGAAGGTGTTCAACAACTGCTTCTACAGTGTCACCCTTGATCTCGAAGGGAAGCTTCACGCCGAAGGTGGGAAGAAGCTCACCAACAAGAGGAAGAATTGCTGTGATGAGGTTGTCAAGCTGAGTGGGAAGGTTGTTGAGCTCATCCTTATTGAGGTCAACTTTGTTCCAGTCAGTTGCAGTGTCAGTTGTGATACCTGTGAGATTCTGGTTGGGAACTCTTGCGGGATCGTATACAACGTCATACCATGAAAGGAGGTTGATGAGGAGAGCCTCAATAGCCTCGGGATCATTGAATACGCCGTAAACGAGTACGCTGAGAAGTCCGTTAACGTTGATTTCACCCTTATCGTTCTGGAATTCGTAAGCCTTGAGTGATTCGTCGCTGAAGTCGAACATAGTTACGAACTTAGCAAGGAGATCACGGATACCGGGCTGGAATACGATTGTTTCGAGAACGGTGAGGAGAACTGTCTCACGGTCTACATAATATGTTGTGTTGTCAATGTCCTTATTTACAACAACGCTGCTGTCAAGGTCTGAGTAATCAAACTGAGGAGCCTTGATCATAACGTCGCCGTCGCCTTCGCTGTCATACCATGCGCAGGAAGCGAGTGTCTTGAAGAGCTGATCGTTGATGATGTCCTTAAGGAGGATAGCATCCTTCTTACCGTTTTCATCAGGTTCGCCGATTTCAATGTATACGTTGAGAACAATGTCCCAAACGAGGTCGATGAAGTAGAGCTTGCTGAAGTCAACACCGGTGGTTGTTTCACCGAATTCGGGCTTATCTTCGTTTGTCTTGTCAACAACGTCGATATCGTCAGCGGGTGTGCTGCCGTCGCCCTCAGACTCAGTGATCTTATCTGCAAGATATTTTGCAAGCTTAGCTTCCATATCACCTGCTACATTGTAAAGTAAGCCCTTAAGAAGACCCATGATGTCAAGGTCATAGATATTCTTGATAAGGTCTGTGATAGCAGTTACGGGTGAAAGGAGATTTGAAAGAACTGCGTCAACGCCGTTGCTTTCAAGGAAGTGTGCAAGATAGGGAAGTACTGTTGCAAGAGTTGATACGGGACGCTCGCAAAGTGAATCAACGAGTGCAAGAAGTGCATCGAGGATTGACTGGAGCATAATGCCCTTGTCGCCTACATAGTTTACGGGCATACCGAGATCGTCTTCGCCTGTACCGCCATATACTGCAAGCTCGTAGGAAGCCTGATCCTTATAGTATGTTGCAAGGTAGTTGTTACCGTCAACATCCTTAAGTACGGGAACGCCGAGAGCTTCGATGATGGGAAGAATTACGCTTCCGTATCCGTCAAAGCCGCGAAGTGTGATTTCATCATAGAGTGTGATGTTGCCGCCTGTAAGGAAGAGCTCGAGAACCATTGAGAGAGGCTCAAGAATATCCCATACAACTGTTACGAAGTTGGTTCTTGATGTTCTTCTTGCTGCTTCAATTGCTGCTTCCTTCTCAGCATCTGTCATATCGTCAGTGATAGTGGGTTCAATAACGATATTCCATTCTGCGTCAAACTTAACAGCTGTCTTCTGGCTGGTTGTATCGTCAACCATTTCGGCTGTGATGTTGTAAACAATGGGCTTGCCTTCATCATCAAGATCTGTTGAAGTGTAGGTTGTTTCGTCCTTTGCTGCAAGCTTAACCTCGTGCTTGGTTGCTTCTTCAGCGCCCTCAGCCTTAGTTGTGTAGTAGTAGACGTAGTATGTCTTGCCGTCTTCTTCTACTGTTGCCTGCTTCTGGTTGTAAACGGGGATAAGAGTTGCTGTGTAATCATCTGTGCCGTCTTCGTCAACGTCAACACCTACAGTTGTAGCTGTTGCTGTTTCGTCGAAGTATGAGCCGTAGATGAATTCGCCCTTATCATTTGTAGCATCAACGTATGTATCGGTCTCTTCGTCGAGTACCTTTGTTACATACTTATACTCATAGTGCTTATGAGCTTCGCCTACTTCACTCCATGAAGTTGCGTCACCGATGATTTCTGCAAGAATGTCATTATTCTTGAATGCTGCAGGTGTAATGTTAAGAGCATTACCGTTGCTGTCCTTAACGTTGTCAAGAATGTCAGCTACGATGCCGAGAATGCTGTCAACGTCGTCGGAAGCGAGTAAGCCTACAAGCATACCGAGAAGGTCATTGATCATCTTATCTGTGAAGAGAAGGTCTTCAAGAAGAGTATTAACAAGGTTGCTGAGTGTAAGGTCAGCATCAGCATCAACGATGCCGTGAAGGAGTGCACCTTCCTTGGTAAGGTCTGCCTTGAAGAGGTTAAGCACTGTACCAACAAGCTTATCGAGGTTGTCGATTGCGTATGATGTCTTTGTACGTGCGATGATTGAACCGTTGTAATCATCTGCAGTTACATCGTCATAATCGAGACCAGCATCATCGTAGAAGTCATAGTGATGCTCTTCAATGGGGATAAGCTCGATACCTGTTGCAGAGCCTACCTGATACTCTGTGAAGAGTGTTACGATAAGGTCAACAACTTCGTCAGGATTGCGGAATACGCCTGTAAGAATATTGTCAAGGAGCGCTGCGTCTGTACCGTTTTCGTCGGTAATGTCATAGCCGAGAACTGAACCGAGTACTTCCTTGAGTGTTGTATTTTCGAATACAAAGTCAAGGATGAACATGAGAACGTCGGCCTTGGAAACTGTAAGCTGACCGTTAACGGGATTGATATTAACAAGTTCAGATTCCTTAACAGATGTTGTTACGTCTGTTACCTCTGCCTTAGTAATCTTATCGCTGTTGTCCTTTGTGATAGCTACGGTTTCTGTTGTAAGGTTATATTCTGTGTTGTCTGAGCCGCCGATGGGATCACCGAGAGCTGCAAGAGATGTGAGCCACTCAGTAAGAGCTACTGAACGGAGTTTTCTTGCTTCTTCGAGCTTTTCAGGATCTGTTACACCGTCATAGGTGTTTGCATTGATAATATCCCATGCAGCGTTTTCAACGTCTGCATTGATGAATGCTGTAATTGTTCTGAAGTAAGGCTCGTCATACTTATAGATGCCTGCCATATCAAACTGGATGTTTGCAACGAATGATACGAGAGCTTCTGTAAGTGAGATTTCTGCGAGCTCAGCTTCCTTACGTGTTGTGATGATGTTACCATCTGTATCGTAGGTAACTTCGTCATAATACTTAACACCGTCAACCTCATAGAACTTGAAGATTTCCTGGAAGGTTGTCCAGGTATGTGTGCCGAGGTAGTCAACGAGACCTGCGCCGAGGTCGTTAACGTTAACTGAAAGCACGGGACCAAGTCTTTCAATGAATACCATTACGAAGGTGAGAAGGTTGGAAACAACTTCGTTGAGACCGTCACCAACGATGAAATATGCAAGTGTGGGAAGCATATTTGCAAGAGTTGCAATGGGATATTCAGCGAGGATTTCGATGAAGTAGAAGACATAGTTAACGATGATGTGGAGGAACTTCTCCATATCGTAATCGCCGGCAGCTACTGCTGCATCACCCATGGCTGCGAGCATGTCAGCATTTGAACCGATAAGCTGGTTGGGAATGCTGTCAACGCCGTACTTATTAGCACGCTTTTCGTTAAGAGCCTGGAGATATGTCTTATCATTTGTTGCATCGTCATCGCCGTCGATAACAACGTTTGTATCAAGGTATGTGAGAATAGCGTCAAGACCGAAGCCGCGAAGGAGCGGAAGGATGGTATTCTCATAGGTATCCTGACCTTCGATGTTAAGAGTATCGAAAGCCTTGATTGCCTTATTGGTTGATTCACCGAAGAAGAGAGCTTCAAGGATGTCCTCAAACTGTGCGATGAATGACCAGAGTGATGATACGAGGATGTTAAGGTTGTTATAGAGGTTGTTTGTGCCCTCTAAGAAGCCGAAGGTCCACTTAGCTGTGGTTTCGTCATATTCAGCCTTAAGGTTGTAAACTGTGTACTTATCCTTCTTTTCGCCGGTGGGATTGCCGTCCTTATCAAGAACGTCTTCCTGACCTGTAACGAGTGCTATAGTCTTAAGGTTAGCTATAGAACTGGTATAGGTCTGCTCTTCGCCCTCAGCGTCTGTGTAGGTATATGTGTAAGTACCTGCATCATTCTTCTTCTGAGTGTAGAGTGATACATATTCTGTATTGGGATTGTCAAGGTCGTCAACCATCTTGGGTTCAATGGGAATAGCTATGTCAGCTACTACAAACTCCTTGAGTCCTTCCTTCTCATCTACGAACTCAGTTCCACTCTTGTCAACGTATACAAACTTGCCGTCATCAGTAGTTTCCTGAATCTGAGCATATGAAAGCTTTGCGGAGCCGTCAGCATTTGTGATAACGTTGCCGTTTTCATCGTAAGCATAGGATGTGATTGAGTGAGCTTCCTTAATCATAGCCCATTCAAGGTCTGCACCGTCAACTGTTCCGTCGGGAGCAATATTGAGGTTGTATCTCATGAACTGACAGATTGCGGAATTCGGGTCATCAGCATATGCGTCTGCATAAAGCTTCTTAGCTGTGAAGTCAAAGCCAGCAGCCTTAGCGATATCACGGAAGTCACCGATGCCGCCACCGAAGATGCCCATAAGAGCATTGTAGATGGTTGTCATCATGTCATCTGTGAATACAAGGTCAGCAAGAAGACCTGCAACGATGTCAAAGAGACCTGTGCTTGTGTTGAGCTCAACGCCAAGCTTTGAAATGTCAAGTGTGCCTGTTTCTGTGAGGATCTTAAGGATGTCGGGAAGAGCCTTTGAAATAACGATATCAAGGCTATCCATTGTCTCGTTAACCTGAGCCTCTGTGAAGAGTACGTTGCCGTTTTCATCCTTGGAAACTGTAGCCCAATCGTAGCCAACGTGCTTGATTGCGTACTTTTCAACAACCTCTACAGCTTCAGCAGTATTGCCGTTAAGAGCAGAACCGAGAAGGTTGTAGAACATAGGTACACTTGTACCAGGCTGATAGTCTGTGAGAAGGTCAACAAGAATACCAACGATAATGTCAACTGCAGTACCGTCATACTTGCCGTTTGTGATAACGGGAGTCTTACAACGGTTTACAAGACCGTTAGCGATGTCAATAAGATTCTGAGCTTCTTCGGGATCGGGAGCTGTACCGTCGATACCGCCCTTCATTACCCAGTTTTCATAGAAGCCGCTGAAGAGTCTGAGCATATCTTCTGTAAGAATTGAACGGATAAGTGTTACAAATACCTTACCTGCGTTGTTCTTACCGTTTGCTCTGTAGATTGTTGTGTCGCTATCGTCGAAGCAGCCTGCAAGTGCATTTGTCTTGTACTCGGTCATAGTACCACCGAGTACTGCAAGTGAACCGAAGTCGATGAAGGAGCTGATGTTAATCTGGCTGTCATCAAGGCCTTCCTTAGCAAGTGCCTTTGAAAGAGCTGTGTTGATAGTTGTTTCAAGATCGAGGAAATCACTGATAAGACCAGCGATGTCAAGCTCGAACATCTTTGAAAGAACGGGATCAACTATGTCAAGGATCTTAAGAACGGGACCGATAATGTTCTTGATAGCTTCTGCAAGGTTAGAAGTTCTTACACCGTTGTTCTCGTAGGTATACATGAAGTATGCAAGATTGGGGATAGCTTCAAGAAGGAATGTAAGAGGACTCTCAAGAAGACCTGTTACACCTGCTGCGTCATCACCAACAAGGATAGCTCTGATAGCTACAAGAAGAGGATCAAGAGGTGAGTTAATTGTTAACCAGGTTCTGCTGTCGGGACTGTAGAGATTTGTATAATATTCGGGGTTAGTGTTTCCGAATACATATGTCAGGAAGTCTGCTTCGCTCATTGAAGCTGTGAATGTACCTGAAGATGTAGTGGGAATATTAACGCCGCCAACGCCGAAAGCTTCGATAAGCATAACGACACCGGCTGAGTAACCCTTACCGCCTTCGATAGTCAGCTCATCGAAGAAGGTGAGATCTTCACCGCAGAAGATGAGTGAAAGAATCGGGTTAAGAGGTGAAAGAAGGTCAGAAATAAATCTGAAGAATGCATCTACCTTCTGCTCGGGTGTGGATGCAGCTGTGATTGAGGGGAACCAGTTGTAAACTGCCTTGCCGTTTGCATCACGTGCAGGAGCGTGTACATCTGCCCATGAAAGATCATCTGCAGCAACGCCTGATGCCTGCCACTGAGCATAGAGCCAGTTAGAAATACCGAGGTTTTCAAAGTTCTGACCGGCAGCTGTTTTGTTATAGAAGCTGACAGGTCTGATGTCGATACCGAACTTCTGAAGAACGGGAAGGAACTTAGCAAGACCTTCGCCGCCGAGAACGCCGCCGAGAACACCGCTGTTAACAACAGTTGATGTTGTTCCGTCTTCGTTTTCAACAACCTGTTCTTCGCCTGTACCGAAGAGAAGCTCGATAACAAACTGCATAAGCTCGTTGTTGGTTACAATGTTACCAACGATCTGAGAGAGTGTAGTTGTGTCATCAACCTTTTCAAGCTCTTCCTTAACGAAGCTGAGGTCAAGCTTATTTCCGAGAAGCTCGATGGGCTTGTCAAAGATGCCGCCGAGCATGGGAAGAACAAGGTCAAGAATTTCGGGAAGAATATCTGCAATAAGATCGTCAACATTCTTGATAGCTGTGTTGATCTTGCCGATCTTCGCTGCTTCAGTTGTGTTCTCATTTACGGCTGCACCGTCAGCGAGAGACTCGTTGAGATACTTACCGAGAACAAAGCTGTCTACGCCCTGATCCTTATTTGCCCAGTTAATCTTATCTGATGCATATGTGTCAAGGTACTTATAAAGGTCAACTTCGTATGTGTTGAGAAGTGATACGAGGATACCTGCGATATTATCTGCCTGACCGGTAAGACCGCCAAGGATAGTACCGAGTATGCCCTCTGAACCGAGGAGCTTGCCTACAAGTGTGAGCATACCGTCATTCATTATCCAACGAAGGAGAACGAGAAGCACGTCTCCACGGTCTGCTTTAAGGTGATATACATGGTGGTCGTAGTCAACACCGGCAACAGTCTTATAGGTCAAATCACACATTGCCATAACTCTGTTTATGGGAATGGTTACTTTAAGAGTACCGATTTCGCTCTTCCATGTGTATGCACTGATGAGGTTTTCTCCGGCAAGACCGAAAAGAACCGATGCAAGAATACCGTCTGCGAGATAGAAGTTGCCGTCATCATCCTGATATGCAACCTTCTTGGTTACCTTCGTATTACCGGCATTCTGCGTTGTGGTCGGGTTAGTATATTTTGCGTTATAGGTTGAAGCATTATCATTATAGTCATAATACAGAACTTCACCCTTAGCATTCTTTTCATCCTCTAACAGGAAATTGCTATAATAGTTCCATGCAGCCGAATCATCATAGGTAGGACCGTATTCGGTGCGTGTTACCTTTGTAAGGCTGTCAAGAAGACCTTCGAAGCCCTTTGTAAGCTCAAGACCTGTGTCTGAAAGAAGACCCTTGATCATATCGTTATAAAGATCCATTGATGCGTCATCCTTAGCAATACCGCCAAGAACGTCATAGTAATAACGAAGAACAAGACCTTCAAGCTTGGGAAGAATCTGGTTGTATTCGAGAGCTGCAACAAGATTGGGAAGAAGATCAAGAATTGTACTTACGGGGTTAGCGAAGAGTGTGCCTTCAAGCCATGTGAAGAGGGGATTTAAGAGCTTTGACCAGAGGTCATAACCGTTATTGGGAAGACACTTAACGTCACCACGTGAGCCGCCGCCGTTAACGTCACCGGCTGCTGCAATTTCACTTGCAGGTGCATAGTTTGTAATACCGAGAAGCTCATAAAGAGGAATAAGGAGCATATCGTAAAGACAGTCGCCGCCTGCTGTGAAGGTGATATTACCATCAACAGTAATATTAAAGAGACCAATAATCTCAATAGCAACCTTAAGAACGTAAGGAGTTTCTGAGCCGGAAATAAGACCGCCGAGGATGGGCTGATAGCCGCAGGTTGCAGCTGCAAGAGCCTTATAGAATTCTTCCGGAGTTTCGATGTCCCATGCTGCCTTACTGTCTAAGTTATCCCATGCAGACTGAGGAATACCTGGAAGCGGATTTGTTGCGGAGTTGGAAACTTCTGTATAGTTGGGAATAACAGTCGCTGTCTTCCAATAGGATCTTGTCCAGTAGCCGTCTGTACCCTGTGTACGGGAGTCGGGCTTGAAACGGGGAGCCTGATTACAAACTTCAAGAATCTTTGTATAGTCCTGGTCGGACCAGATTGCACCTGTAAACCAGTCACTAAAGCGAACGCCGCTCTGTCCGAGGTTATAGCTGTTTTCGCTCCAGCCTTCTGTATACCACTGAGGCATGGTTGCAAGAGCAGCACGAAGGAATGCGGGGAACATCTTGGCGTTTGAACCCTGAACCTTAGCTACGTAGTAGTTCATATCAATCCTACCTGCAAGGTTATAGATGAGCTCACCGACCAACTCGTTAAGAAGCTTAAAGAGCATGGTGTGTAATTCACCGCTGTAGAGGTAGTTCATGATAAGAGCAATAAGGAATTCCTTAAGGTTCTTACACTTATCACCGGCCTTTACGGTTGTGGTTGTGCCGTCACCGTTCTGGTATGTGTAATTGATTTCCCAGTAATCAAGAGGATTATCTCTATTGACAATCTTTTCAAAGTATTTGTTCTGACCCTTAACTGTTACATATCCGCCTGTTTCTGAAGCAAGGTCGTTTTTCTCATTATAGAAGAATGTAACCTCATCGCCGCTGTAACCGAGATAACCGTAGGTTGTCTTACCTGTTGTCTTGTCAACCTTTGTCTTCTGCTTGCCGCTGCTGATAAGAGTACCGAGGAGAGTACCCATATCCTCTGAAATGATCATCTTGTCGATGTCTGCAATAGCTGTTTCAAGAAGAGCTTCAGCATCGGAGGAAGTGTTAAGACCAACAGCGTCTATGATCTCCTGAATGAAGCTATAGTCAAGAGTGCCGAATGCTTCATCGAAGATGAATTTATACATAGTTGTATCGTTGTGATTAGCTTCGTCGTCATACTTATCAAAAAGCTTGTGACGAAGAGTAAGGTCCACGTCACCGGACTTTACGTTGTTTCTGAGTTCCTTGAGCTTGTCACGGAATTCCTCAGCCTGCTTAACTATTGAGGGCTCTGTGCCGCCTGTAGTGCTGATATCAGCAGTGATTGACTCATAGTAGCTCTGAACGTCACCGTAAACCTTTACGTAGCTGGAATCTGCAGCCTTAAGCTCATCAAACTGCTCTGCGTTGGGATTGTAAGTGGGAGCAGCATTAAGGAACTGAAGAAGGGTACCGGGGATAGCTTCGCCGGCAACTGCACTGTAAGCACCGAGAATGGACTCGAAGTTGTGGTAAGCAACCTTACCCTTACCGTCCATTGTTCCGTCGCCTTCATCATAGTAGTAGTAAACCTGATCTACAAGGTCATAGATACGGTTAACTGCACGACGCTTAAGGTCGTTGATGAAATCGTCATAGGGCTGCATACCTGCTTCACCGAAGATCTTGGTGAAGAGATCCTTTGTGCCGGGGTTGGTTGAAAGCTCTTTACATGACTTATAGCCCATTGAGAGTATGTCATTAACCATACCGGTAATCTGAGCGTATGTCATATTACCGGTAAGAAGGGCAGCATCAATATAGGCATCCATCTGTGCCTTGTATTCCTTATATGTGGAACCGTTAACGTCGAGGTTTACAACACCTGCAGCGTTATAGTACTTGTTCCAGTTTTCTTCGTTGAAGGTGATAGCTTCTTCAGCAGAAAGACCGCTGTTCTTACCAACAGCTGCAAGATAACCCCAGCTGATGTTGCCTGCTTCACTTACGTAGGGGAATACGTTCTGCTCGAAAACAGCAATAACGTCAGCTACGCCAAGCTCACCTGTAGCTTCGTCGCCAAGGTATAACTTTTCAGCGAAGTTGTAGTTGTCATGAACGCAGTGCTCACCAACCTGAGTACATACATACTCAACGCTGTTACCGTCTGCGTCTGTACCGGTGTATGTAAAGCCGTTTACTGTTCCGTCAGCATTTACGGTTACCTTACCGCTACCGGGACATTTTTCTGTGCAGTTACCTGCGCAGGTCTCTTCCCACTTATGGCCCATAGCTCTGGCTTCTGTTGAAGTAACATAGGTATGGGTTGTGTGAGCTGTATCGATCATAACCTTGAACTGCTCAACGAAAACAAGATATGTTTCGTTTGCAAAAGCTTCTGCAAGCTTATGACCGAGTTCTGCATGACGCTCTCTTAACTTTGAAAAATACTTAGCACCTGAAAGACCATCTTTACCTGCAAAAGCAGCGATGATCTTGTCTGTGATATTAACAGTTGCGTCGCCGTCATAAGCGGTCTGCTTGTCGATCTTGTCAAACTCAGCCTGAATAAGCTTATAGGTTTCAAGAAGATCGTCACCTGTTGTCTGAGTACCTGCAAGAGTGAAGAGACGCTCAATTTCAGCCTGATACTGGGTAGCATAAGCTGATGCTACATAACCAACGATGTTGGTCTTGTACCACTGCTTAACTTCTGCCCATTTTCTGTTACCTGAAATTTCAGGAGCAACGTATGCGTCCCAGACTTCTTCATAGTTACCAACTGTAACTGCAAGCTCGTATGTAACGATGTCTTCTGAAATTTCCTTAACGGTTTCGTTGAGAACATCAATTTCGAGACTCTCATAGTCTGTGTTGAACCATGTATCAGCCTTAACGATAAAGTCAGCGATAGCTTCCTTTACCATCTTCATGTTACCTGCAAGGACTGTAGAATCCTGCTGCACGTTTGAGAAGTCAACACCGCTTACAAAGCCGTTTTCAACCTCAAAAACGATGGTAGCACTGTAAAGCTGAAGATGAGACGCATCTTCAGGGATAAGTGTGTAGTCAGGAGCCCACTGAAGAATGTCAAAGCCCTCTCCGATATAAAGGGTTGTGGTCTGTGTGGGATCACCGAAAGCAAAGTAGTCAAGGATTTCGTTATACTGAGCTGCGGTAAGAGCAGTAGTTCTGCCTGAAATACCTGCTGCAACGTCAGCCTTAACGGCATCATTAACATCCTTTATACTCTTTGAATCATCCTCATAAAGAGCAGCAGCAGAGGCATAAGCAGCTGAAACCCAGTGCCACGATGATGTAGCTGAGTCGATTTCAACCTCCCATTTACCTGTTCCGCTTGACACAGGGATCTTCTTCTTATCCTCGTCCGTGGCGTCGTCAGCCGTGGCAGCGAGAATATAGTCCGCCAATGTGCCGTGGTGTTGCTCAATACGGGTCATCAGGTTAGCGATGGTAGTATCTTTGTCCGCAGGCTTTTCAACCGGGGCGCCGAGCACACCAAAGCACACTGATACACTGGAGACCACCATAATAATGGCGAGCACCATACTGAGTACTTTCTTTCCAACTTTCATAAAATTTTCCTCCTTAAATGAAAGAATTATATATTAAAAATAGGATTCCCTATAATAATACCGAGGCTATTTTCCCTAAAAAAGGGTGCAAAATGCCCATAGAGACACCTATAACTATAGGTAGTATAGCATAGAGATAGCAAGAATTTCAATATATTTTTTAAATTTTTTTTAATTCTACATTTTGCATATATTAAAAATAGTTTATTTGTTGAGTTTTACAATTGCTTTTCAGAGGTGTATTTTTAACAAAACTGTATGTTGATTTTGCCGAAAAAGCGACCACAATATATAGATTTTACGCTCCGTTTTCTAATTTGGAATATTTATATTGTATCTGAATTTCATTTTTCTCCGTCTATGATTTCTACGTTTTGACAAAGCTGCTTTTTTCTTTTCTTTAACATACAAAAACCTCACAAGGACAATGCCTTGTGAGGTTTACTGTGGAATTATTTCAAATTTTCCGGTGCACCCATCAGGTGCTCCTATTGATTTTCAGCCGTGGATTATATTCTTCCGTCGGGGCAAGCACAGCAGGTGGGCTTACCTGTGAAGAGCTTGATGATCTTCTGGAAGAATCTGAAGATGATACCCCAGAATGTATCCTTATGGCAGGTACACTTGCAGGAGTTGTCAACCTCTACCTTTTCGGGCTCTGAAACGATATCACCGTTCTTAACTGAACCGTCTTCGTTAACAACGATGTCATTGTATGATCTGTCTGTATCTACAACATAGATTGAGTAGTTACCGTCTGAAAGACCTGTGAAGATTGTTACACCGTTATTATCAGTTGTGTTTGTATCGATTACAGTGCCGTCCTTAAGGAGACGAACTTCTGCGTGCTCAATGGGATTACCGTTGTTATCCTTAACAGTTACCTTGATTGATCTGCTCTTACCTGAGATGGGCTCTTCCTTAGTACAGTCACAGCCTTCTCTTATACACTTGTAGGTACGAACACCGTCAATCTGCTGCTCGTAGTTGGGCTCAAGAGTAACAGTACCTTCGTCCCAGATGTGTCCGAGTGCGGGAAGGTTTGCGTCAGTATCAACATATCTGTATTCGCAATCCTTACACTTATACTCGATACCGCCCTTTTCAGTACATGTAGCACCAACCTCTGTACCCTTTTCAGTTACGTGAGCAACTGCCTTGAATTCAGGTGTGATGTACATATCACCGGTAACTTTAGCATTTGCAGCTACGTTCCACTTGTCGAATACATAGTGCTCATATGTTGTGTATTCGGGAACTACAAGTACGCCGAGGTCACCCTTGAATGCGGGAACTGCTGCACCGTATTCGAGGTTTTCATAGGTTTCAATAACTGCATAGTTATTTCTGCTGTCAACATACTTAACAGTGTAAGTACGCTTTGTTGCTGTATAATATGCGGTGTATGTTGCATCCTCTTCGCCTGCTGCGATTTCTGCATCCTTAGCATATACTGTGCCGTCTGCACCCTTCCAGCCTGCGAATGTGTATGTGTATTCAGTTGAGGGAGCCTTTTCAGGATATTCGCCCTGGAACTTAACCTTCTCGCCCTTCTTAACTGTTACAAAGTAGATTGCGAGACCGCTTTCGTCAGCAAATGTGACTGTTACGGAAGCATTGTAGCTTTCTGTATAGTCGCAGTTATCTCTGGTACATGCTGAAACCATCTTACCGCTTGCTTCATCGTAAACGTATTCGCTCATGCTGTGACCGAGCTTGTCATTGGTCTGCTCTGTCTTTGTGTGACCGCAGGAGCAGATATACTCTGTAAGCTCGGGAAGGAGACAGTCAGCCTTCTGGATGATGCCGTCCTTAACCTCAGGATCGCTGCCTTCAACAACTGAACCAACCTTGTTGTTTACAACATAGTTGCTGTGTGCTGTTGCAGTGAAGCCTGCATAAAGTCTTGTGTTTGCAGTGATAGCTTCGCCCTTGTACTCTGTCTTGAGAGTAGCGTCTGTGTACCACTTGTTTGCAAATGCGTAGTGATAATCAGCATCAAATGCCTTTGTGGGAGCAGTGCCGCCGAAGGCTACATTTGTAGCGCCGCCTTCAACCTCTGTCTGCCATACAAATTCAGTACCGTTATAATAGGTTACTGTATACTTGATGGGAGTTGCCTTGAATACTGCGGTATATACTTCGTCGCCCTTAACTGTAAAGTCAGTTACGATAGCTTCGCTTTCTGTACCCTTCCAGCCGATAAACTCGAAGGTGTAAAGCTTCTTAAGAGCTGCATCTGTTGTTGCATCCTTATGCTTGAATACAGGCTTAGCTGTGGGAACTCTTTCATCGCCGTATGCACCGACAAGAGTAGCAAATACTGTGCTCTCATCGTCTGCAGCAAGAGTCTCAGTCCATGTTGTGGGCACCTTGAAGGTATGTGTATACTTGATCTTTGTTGCCTTATAGCTTGCCTTGACGGTCATATTCTTTGTAACCTCAAGAGGAAGCTTAACGATTGTCTTGCCGTCTGCTGTATCTACCCAACCTGCAAAGCTGTATTCGTATTCAACTGTTTCAGCCTTATCGGGAGCAGTTACTTCAGTCTTAGCGATGTATTCGCCTTCGTCCTTTGTGATCTTTGCAAGCTCGTTACCTGCCTCATCCTGGAAGATAACTGTGAATGCTTCGACCTTGTCAAGGTTCTTTGTATGTGTCCAGGTACATCCGTCTGTCTTACAGCCGTACTTAACGTAGCCCTGCTTACCGGGTTCAGATTCTACCTTTTCAATTACATACTTGATATGCTCTTCTGTTGCAGGAATTTCCTTGGTGTCTGCTTCTTCGCCTTCGTCATCACCGTCAAGACCTGTGCCGCAAACGGGACATCTGAATTCTTCAGTACCCTTCTGGTAGCAGGAAGCGGGAGTTGTTACAACCCATACGCCGTCTTCGTGACCGTTAGCTTCGATAGGTGTTACCTTGATTTCTGCGTTACACTTAGCGCAGTAGGTCTTTTCGTGACCTGCTTCTGTACATGTAGGCTCAAGACGTGATGTCTCGATCTTTTCGTGCTTTGTTGCATCGAGTTCGAGTTCCTTTGTAAGGTAACCGCCCTCAAGCTCACCGTTACACTTCTTACACTTTGCTTCTGCTGAGCCCTTTGTGCTGCAGGTTGAAGCAGTTACTGTTACGTAAACAACGTTGTTGTCTGCATCAAGCTCAAACTCATGCTCAAGAGCAGGATAAAGCTTGTTGCCGTCTTCATCTTCTGAAACTGTATCTGTGAAGTCGCAGTTTTCACAAGTGATGATATCGTAACCATCAGTGATACAGTCAGCGGGAACGTTTTCGGTTACAAGTACGTGCTCAAGTGCATCATATGTTTCGTCTGTCTTGACTGTGTCACAAACGAGACATACTACCTTCTTGTAGCCTGCTGCACCGCAGGTTGCAGCCTTTTCTGTTGTGTAGTAATCGTGCTCAGCAACCTTGAACTTCTTATAAGCTGTGTTGCCTGCCTTATCGGTTACTTCAACATAGTAGTTGCCAACCTGGTCAACGGTGTAGTTAGCTGTACCGTTAGCTGATGTTGAGGTAAGTGCCTTTGCTTCGCCGTTGATAACAAGAGTTGAACCGTTTTCAATACCCTTGATTACAACCTTTTCACAGTATGTAACTGTCTTAACGTTTGCATCTCCTGTCTTACCGTCAAGTGTAATTTCAGGAGCTGTGTCATCATAGTAGAACTTAGCAGTTCTTACCTTTCTGTTGAGCTGGTTGCCGGCCTTATCAGTTACATAGTAGTAAATGATGTAGGATTCACCGCTCTGAAGCTCTTTATACTTGATATTGTTGTTTTCATCATACTGAACTTTGCCGGTCTCGTCAAGGTCAGCAACGAAAATGTCGCCAAGCTTAACAGCAAAGTTAGCATTGTTTGTGAGAGCCTGTGTCTCATCAGTATAAACATTGATAGCAAGCTGCTGAGCTGCACCGTAGTTTTCAGCGGTGAGAACAGTCTCTGCGGGGAATGCGAATGCTCTGATATACTTAACGCCAATACCTGTATCGTTTGCGGTGATGATAACGTTTGTTAAAGCGTTAGCATAGAGAGTAATGGGATCGCCGTCTGTAACATTTGCGGGGGTACCCTCTGAGCTCCATGAACCGAGATTGCCGAGATAGATTGTAGCTGTGGGCTTATCACCGTCAGTAAGAAGAGCAATTTCTTCCTTCTTCTCTGTGAGAGTAGCGTCACATTCACACCAGCTGATCTTTTCACCCTTATCATAATAGGTGGGTTCCTTTGTTACCTTGGTGTTGCCTTCAAGATATTCGTGGTCTGACACAATGTATTTTGCATAGAGAGTGATGTCTGCAGTAACAGCAGTATTCATATCAAACTCTGCGCTTAATGCAGCATCTGTATACCACTTATCAAATTCTCTGTGCTCTGTTGCATTGAGATAGCCTGACTGAGGATCAGAAATAATATTTACTATTGTTTCACCGTCAGCAACATCATATTCTGTTGATTCGCCGTCTACAACTGTTGTTACTGTGTGAACCTTAGCTGAGAGCTTGTATGTTGCATAGAATTCCATCTCTGCAGTAATGAGCATACCTCTCTCGTACTTCTTGGCTACACCGTTGTCGTTGTAGTACCAGCCTGCGAATACGTAGGTCTGTCCTTCGGGAGCATTCTCAAGACATACAAGGCTGTCTACTGAAGGTGTGTAAAGCTTGCTGTTATAGGTATGATGTGTTGTTGCAAGGAGATTTACTTCGTAAGTATTGCCCTCATCATCTTCAGCTGTTGTCTTATCAGCAACCCAATTACCGTCTACAAGCCTTGAGTTATACCATGTTGCATCGTAATAGATATAGTGCTTCTTATAGAGAGCAGTGAAGGTTACGTCATAGCCTTCGCAGAAATCGGGTACGGGCTTATCCCAACCGATGAATTCATATCTGTATGTATTATCAGCGGGTCTTGCATTTGCTGCTCTTTCCATTTCTGCAACAAGCGGAGTGATAGTCCAGCCCTTTTCAAACTGTCCGGCACCAAGCTGTGTCTTGCCGTCGTAAGCAAGGAATGTAAGAGTATATTTATCAGCAACAAACTTGTACTGGGGATAAAGTGTAAGGTTACCTGTTACCTTATCCTCTGAGGTGTACTTCTTACCGTTTACGGTTGTGAAGGTAGTGTCTGTCTGCTTTTCATCGAACCAACCCTGGAACTTGTATTCACCGCCGTCACCTTCGTAGTCGGCAGGAGTGTAGGGCTTCTCGATTTCCTTATCGTCGGAAGGATCATCGGGAGTACCGTTATCGTCTGTTTCCTTGATCATCCATACGGGAACGTTTGAATCCTGAAGAACTCTTTCTTCAAACTTCTGAGCGCCGTCGATATATGTTACTATATAGAAATTCTTGGGGTTAGCATAAACTGCTTCGAAGGATACGTTTGATGTGGGTGAGAAATTGTCTGCAAGAAGAGCAGCCATAATTTCTTCGTCAACCGTAACAGTGCTGCCGGCTAACTTACCTGCACCGGCAGTGATCTTCCACAGACCGCTGTATGTGTAAAGCTTATCATCGTGGTCCCACTCAGTTGCAGGATCAAGAGCGCTTACGATATCAGCTGTAATGGTTTCACCGTTTTTAACCTCAAAGGCCTTCTCAACTGCATCGCCCTCATCGTCAACATAGGTGAAGGTGACGGTGTAAGGTCTTGGAATGGGAGCACCGTAGCCTGCTGTGAGGGTGAAGGGAACTACATCAACACCGTCATCAAGAGCAGAGGGAAGAACTCTTACAAAGTCGCTTGTGAAGAGAAGCTCATCGGAATAACCGAGCTCTGCTGCACCTGCTGCACCGGTATATGACCACTTTGTAAAGTTATATCCGAAGCCTTCGGTTGTATATGAGTTGGGAACATAAGCAACGGGAGGAACAAGCTTATCACCATACTTGATGGTTTCTCTTCTTGTTGCTGCTGCACCTGTTGCATCCTTATAGCTGAATTCAACAACGTAGCTCTTGATATGTCTTCTGTAAACTGCGTAGTATGTAACGTCTGATCTTACGATCCAGTCGCTGTTGACACCTACTGCGTTACCGTTAACGTCAAAGTCTGCCTCTTCAAGAAGAACATGATAATAAGCACCTGTTGAGGGAGCTACTGATGACCAGCCGATAAACTCATAGCTGTATGCTGTGTCGTTTGCAATTGCAACGGGAATATTCTGAGTTGCAGGTCTGATAGTTGAAAGGTCAGCTCTGTAGTTATAAGCCTTTGACTGTGAGAGATTATTACCGTTAAGGGGGTTAACAAATACAACATTGTATGTGTTCTTGAATGTACCGTCATTAAGCTGAGGAGTAAGAACGAGGTCCTTGGTGAAGATGCCGCTGTTCTCGTATACCTTAGTACCGTCAAAGTTTACCCAGACATTAGCGTCAACAGTATATGTGAATGCGCCGCTTGTGTATGTTGAATAATTTGAGTCGGGCCATGTGATCTCACCTGAACCCTGACCGTACTTAGCTATCTGCTTGCCGAGGAACTTACCGTCAACATCATAGAACTTAACCTCGATGTCCTTTGAGCACCACCAGCCGTAGAAGGTCTTGTTTTTACTGATGGTTATGTCGGTATCAGGTGACCACTGCTCGCCTGCATCATAACGCATCTTACCGTCTGCATCATACTTGTTGCCGTCTTCACCGGTTGTGAGGTTCTTATATTCCTCTGAAGAAATAGGATAAGCAAAGTCTGCTTCCTTTGCAAAGAAGTAAGCAGGGCTGTTTGCATCTGAAGGCTGAGGCGTTGTCCAGAAGCCGAGGAAGGTGTAGCCTGCGCCTGCATCAACGCTTGTGTTTGTGGGTGCGTTAGTGACATTATCACCGTAGTAACCCTGAAGCACATAATCGTTGTCAGCACGGTATGTACCGTTTTTATCGTAAACCTTCGCTGTCATGTTGGGGATTGAACCGTTGGCATCAAAAGTATAGCTGAGCTTTGTATATGAAACGGTGATTTTTCTGCTGATTGATAATTCACCGACATTTGCTATAAGATATATGTCAACTGTATCCTTGCCTGTATCAGGATTATAGTTTTCCTGGAACTTTGAGTTGATGGTTACCTTGAGCTTCTTGTTGTTGCTTGAGTTCTTAACAATCTCAATGCCCTTTTCTGCAAGTGTTCCGGCAATGTTATCGGTATCCTTACTGCTGGTAGTACCGACAAGTGCATCATAGGAAAAATCGTTGAGCCATCTTACACCGTACTGGTCCTTGAGAAGGACCTCAACCTCAGTGGTGGAAGCTGTTGATGTTGAACCGTAAACGGGGCAAGCAAGAGTTGTTGCTGCCCATGTTGTATCAAAAGCAGTTATGGCAGGCTGCGCTGCAGACACACTAAAGGTATATCCTACACCGCTCTCGTTTACGTCCCATGTTTCTGCCTTTGAAAGAATATTTATCCAGCTGCTCTTGGTGTTATCGTAAAGCTGCAGATTATAGTCAGCAAAGCCAAAGCCGTTATCATTGGAAGTTCCGCAACCGTCATCCTTTGCCTTTGTGTAATGATATATCTGGGTAGGAAAACCCTTTACCCAAATTTCCTGCTCTTTATAGCCAGATGTCAGATCTGTGGTCATCTGCTGATTACCGGTTTGTCTTGTAGTACCGGTTCCGTTTTCAACATATGTAATATTGAAGTAGTTACTGCCGTCTGCTGCGGTACCGTTATCATCGACATTATATCTAACTCTTAATCGATAATAGCCCTCCGCTGCAGAAGCTGCCTGAGCCTCTTCAGGTGCCATCCACACCCAGCAGGACAGAACCATAAGCACTGCTAAAAACAGTGATACTGATTTCTTTGCTTGTAATTTTAAAAACTTTTTCATTAAGATTTTCCTCCTTAATAAAAATTAACTTATGTATTTCATAAAATGGCTGTTTAACCATAAAAACGAAATTCACCGTGCAGTCTCTTTTCCTTCAAAAATTCATCACCACAGCCCCTGACCTGACTGTTTTTTGGTGCACCAAATCCCCAAAAGGGCATAAAGAGTCACTTTTAGTTAGTATCAGTATAGCATTATAAAATCAACAAAGT
>JAZULG010000044.1:0-50806 GCA_045603005.1 Acutalibacteraceae bacterium | reverse complement strand
CTCCTTAAGCTCGCCGCCGTTATGGAGTGTAAGCTCGCTGAACCATAAATCATAGTCAATGCGGTATTTTGCCATAGCGCTTCTCATATTTTCAAGGTTTCTCGGAAGAGCAAACTCAACGAGAGCCTTTCTTCTTTCCTCTTCACTCTTGCTGAGGTAGCTGTCACCGTACTGAGCCTTGAATTCACCGGCTCTTTCAACGATATCCTCGCCGTGATAGCTGTCCTCGGGAAGCTCGATATCAACGCCGAGAAGCTGCTGATATCTTATGTCAAGCGAAAGGGCAAACTTATCAATCTGATTGCCGGCATCGTTAACGTAGAATTCTCTTGCGACCTCATAGCCGGCGTAGTCGAGCACTGCGGCAAGGCAGTCACCGAGAGCACCGCCTCTTGCGTTACCCATATGCATAGGACCCGTGGGGTTTGCGGAAACGAATTCAACATTGATTTTCTTGCCCTTGCCGTAATCGCTTCTGCCGTAGCTGTCGCCTGCATCTCTTATTTCAAAAAGAATATCTGCATAATAGTTGTCGCAAAGGAAGAAGTTTATGAAGCCGGGACCTGCAATTTCAACCTTTTCGAAGTAGGTACCCTCAAGGATGATATTTTCGGTGATAGCCTCTGCGATCTTTCTCGGGGGAAGGCGGAAGGCTCTTGCATTTACCATTGCGGCATTTGTTGAATAGTCGCCGTTTTTTCTGTCGGCGGGTACCTCAACGGAAAAGGCAGCAGCTTCAGCCTCGGGGAAAACACCCTGAGCCTTTGCCTTATTTATTGCGGCACTTATTGCTGTTCTTATCTGTTCCTGTGCCCTGTTTACTGTTACTGACATTTTTTATCCTCTTTTCTGATATACGCTTTACGCACCCTGACAGGTGCATCTTATTACTGCTTTTTTGTTACTCTGATCTTAAACTCAATTTCTCCTGCCGCCTGACCTGAAATATCGGTTATGTAGCAGAAGTCGAGAGTACCGCCGTTTTCAGTCATATGTGATTCGACACTTTTGGTGCTGATACCCACACTGAAGGAGCCGAAGGGAGCGACGTGATGGGAAAGATGTCTTACACCCTCCTCGATGGTGTAGCAGGAGTTGACGGATGCCTCTCTCCTGACGGTGATGAGCCTTTCGTTTTCAACCTTTATCTCGGTGGAGATTTCTCCCTCCTCCTGACTCTGTTCTGTATAGCTGAGGGTATAATCCTTGCCGCTGAACAGGAGAGAAGCGTGAGTTGTCATTTCGATTTTATCTGTTTCACCGTCCATTTTCTGGGTGGTAAGAACTGTTACAAGGTAATTGCACTGCATAAAGGATCCCCTTCATCGATTAAAGATATATATACATAATACATAATAACATATACATTTTAAAAAATCAATTTTTTTGTTCACATTTAACTTATTATTCACATCGTTTTTACTGTTGACAATGATACTGATTAAAGGCTATAATATATTAGTTATGTTATATTAGATTTTAGGGGTGTTTATATGTTTTTATGCTATAAAGAACCTGCTCATATGAGCTATCTCGGTTGGGAAAATGAAGCGTTGCCTTTAGGTAACGGTCAAATCGGTGCCAAGGTTTTCGCAGGTAAGCAGTGTGAGCTTATCCATTTTAACGAAAAAACTCTCTGGTCAGGCGGCAGTGAAGTCCCCGGTTTCAACGGCGGTGTTGCCGAGGGAGACAAGGGCAAGGCCTTCAGAGAAATACAGGCTCTTCTTGACAAGGGCGAGACTGCAAAGGCTACCTCAGAAATGACAAAGCTTCAGGGTGATATGACCGGCTTCGGTGCATATCAGAGCTTCTGCAACCTTTATATTCAGTTTGCTCACAAGGAAGAAACCGATAAGTATCTGCGCGACCTTGATCTTGATACTGCTTCGGCTATGGTTACCTATCAGGTAGAAAAAACCTCTTACACAAGGCACTACTTTGTATCGTATCCCGATAATGTTTTTGTGGGGAGAATAGAGGTCTCAACCAAGGATGAGGACAAGGAGCCTGAACCTCTCAGCTTTGACGCATACATTGTTTCAGAGCAGAAGGGGACACCCCGGGCAGAGGGTAATATGATTTTCCTTGAGGGTAATGTTACGGCAAACGACGGTCTCGGCGCAAAAGAGGGCAAGGATAAAAATAAAATGAAATACGGCTGCTGCCTTAAAATTATCACTGACGGCGGTGACGTTGAAGCCACCGATGACGGTAAAATCTCGGTAAAAAATGCAAAAAGTGCCGTTTTCATTATGAGCCTTGCAACGGACTATATAAACCGCTTCCCCGATTACTGCGACGGAAGCAATCCTCTTGTAAAGGCAACAGATACAGTCGAAAAGGCGAGTGCATATACCTTCACCGAGCTTTACAAAAGACACCTTGAAGATTACCAGCCTCTTTATAAAAGAGTAAGCTTTTCACTCGGTGAGCAGGATATTGTTTACCCCACAGACTATATGCTTAACCGCTTCTGCAAAAAGGGCGAATACAGGAGAAATCTTTATACTCTTCTTTTTCAGTACGGCAGATATCTTCTTATTGCCTCCTCACGTGAGGGCTCACTGCCCGCTAATCTTCAGGGTATATGGAACGCCAAAAACAATCCGCCATGGTGTTGTGACTATCACTTCAATATAAATGTACAGATGAACTATTGGGCGGCATATACGGCTAACCTTGCAGAAACTGCCGTCCCCTTCATTGAATTTGTCAACAGTCTTAAGAAGCCGGGCAGAATCATCGCTCACAAGACTCTCGGTATCGGTGACGGTGACCCCGAAAAGGCAACGGGATGGATGATTCATACTATGGTTACCCCTCTCGGCTTTGTGGGCCCCGGCAGTGAATGGCGTTGGGGCTGGGCTCCCACCAACGGTGCGTGGGCAACACAGAATATGTTTGACTATTATCTCTATACCCTCGATATTGATATGCTTAAAAACAGCATCTTCCCCACTATGGAAGAATGTGTGCTTATGTGGACTCAGCTTCTCTGTGAAGACTCAAAGAGCGGCAGACTTGTAGCTTCTCCCGGCTATTCACCCGAGCACGGTCCCGTAAGTGCAGGCAACACCTATGACCAATCCATTGTTTATAATCTCTATGAGGATTATCTCAGAGCCTGCGACGCCCTCAGAGAAGGCGGCTTTGCAGACTGTGTGAATGCGGAGCTTGTTGAAACGGTGAAAAAACAGATTGTGCGTCTTTGCCCTGTCAATATCGGCAAATGGGGTCAGATTAAGGAGTGGTACGAGGAGGACTCATTCCGCTTCAGAGGTAAGTTCAGCCACGGTGTACAGATGAAGCACCGCCACCTTTCCCACCTTCTCACACTTTATCCCTTCAGACAGATTGACACGGATAACAAGGAGCATTATAACGCTGCTCTTGCCTCGCTCGAGGACAGAGGCAAGAAGAGCACAGGCTGGGGACTTGCAGTAAGACTTCTTTCTTATGCAAGGCTCGGCAAGGGTAACGATTGTGACGAAATAATTACCAACATTATTAAAAAGACAATCCTGAAAAATCTTTTCGGCACTCATCCTCCCTTCCAGATTGACGGTAATTTCGGATATGTTGCAGGTGTGTGTGAAATGCTTCTTCAGAGCCACAAGGATTATATTGCAATTCTTCCCGCTCTTCCTCAGAGCTGGAAGGACGGAGAAATTTCAGGCCTTCGTGCGAGAGGCAATATGGAGCTTTCAATGAAATGGTCCGACGGTAAGCTCAGGGAAGGTACCGTTAAAACACTTTGCGGCGGCAGGTGCAATCTTAAGTATGACGGAAAAATCCTTCTTGTGTATGACGAAGAGGGCAAGGAGCTTGAAACCTCTTTCTCAGACGGCGTAACGAGCTTCACTGCCGAAAAGGATAAATCGTATAAATTCAACTGACAGATATAAAGGAGAAAAAAATGAAGAAAATTATTGTTGCGGGAGCAGGTCACGGCGGACTTATTGCCTCATATCATCTTGCAAAGGCGGGCTATGACGTTACTGTTTATGAAAGACAGCAGAGAGAGAATCTCGGCCACGACTGGCACGACTATCTGGATATGACCGCCTTTGACGGCTCGGATATACCCCGACCCGATGAAAGTATGTACCGCCTTGGCGCACATCAGGCTTTCAGAAACCCCAAGGGTAACGTCAAGGTTGAGGTTGCCTATAAGGAAGATGCAAGGGTTATGGACAGAAAGGTGCTTTACCGTTATATTCTTTCTCTTTGCGATGAAGCGGGAGTAAAATTCGTCTTCGGCACTGAAATTACAGGCGTCACCTTCACAAACAGAAAAATCACCGGCCTTAAAATCATAAAGGACGGTGTCGGGGAAAGGGTATATGCTGACCTTGTTATTGATGCGGCAGGTATGTATTCTCCCGTAAGACGCAATCTTCCTGCCTACTGCGGTATTCAGAGAGAGATTGAAAAGAAGGATATCTTCCACGTTTACAGAGCCTATTATAAAAACAGTGAGCCTGTAAATATTGAGCCCTCATACGTTATGGACCTTTTCCATATGAACAGACCCGGTCTTGACTGGACAATCTTTGAGGAGGATTATACAGATATACTTCTCGGAAAATTCGGTGCGGCGGGTGAGCTTACACAGGACGAGATAAAGGCTGCTCTTGAAGGCTACAGAAGGGACTATCCCTTCATTACCGAGGAAATAGTACGCGGCGGCTGTGTAAGAGATATTCCCATTTCAAAAATGCTTCCTCTTATAGTTGCCGACGGCTATGCGGCAGTAGGTGACAGTGCGGCTATGACAGTACCTCTTAACGGAAGCGGCATAGTACTGAGCATGAATGCGGGTAAGCTTCTTGCCGATGCGGTTATTGAAGCAGAGGGTAAGACCGATAAGGCAGCTCTCTGGAAATATCAGTATAAATACTTTACCGCACTCGCAAAGGATTATGTAATTGTTGCAAAGCTCAAGGATTTCTTTACCTTCGTTGACGGCTCACTCGTTGACTATTTCCTTGAAGCAAACATCCTTTCGGCAGAGCTTCTCGCCTGCGGTAACGGTGATATAAACATCCCGACAAAGCAGATTTTCTATATTCTTTCAAAGGCAGGACCTATTCTTAAGCTCACACCCGACATTATCAGAAACTTTAAAACGGTTATCCGTCTTCCCTCGGCAATAAAGGATATGCCTGAGGAATATGATGCTGAAAAGGTAAGCGAGTGGGTGGAGAATTATAAGAAGATATAATTTTAAGGTTCGGGGGAACAGGGATTGGCAGTCGGATCTTTCTGTGCGGCTTGATGTTTTCTCCGAATCATAAAATAATTATAAATACTTTGCCGTTTTAAAATATAACAAAAAACCGTTGTAAAGCTTCGTTGAGAGATGCTTTTACAGCGGTTTTATATTACTATGACGAAGAACCGTTTCCGTGGTTCTTCACCTAAAACAACAAAAACAGCAGCAACGCTTCCTCAATACGCTCATAAACTCTGTAAAGCTCATCGGGGAAGCCCCCCTCAAAACCGAGTGAAAAGGCGGGTCTCGAAAACTCCTCGCTGAACCAACGTCCGAAGGTTGCATCACCGTCGGTATAATCGCCTTGAGTGAATATGCACGATGCGGAATCTGCAAGGATTTTTCCCATCATAGCGCTCGCTGCAGGGGTATCCTCACTTGCGTAATGGCAAAGCTTATTTTTGCCGTGTGACAGGGAGATGCACCTGGTGAAGCTTTTTAATCTGCAAAGTCTTGTGAGTACTCTTGTTTCCGCTTCGCTTTCGGCGTATTCACCGCTGCAGCCCGCAGCGGAAGGTACGGCACAGCTGTTTTCATATTCTCTCCGACGGTACTGTGACCGGCCCTTTGAAAAATTGCGGGAGATATCTGTACCGAAGGCATTGGCCTTCCAGTTTTCGTATCCTTCGGGTGAAATATCGGAAAGATAGCTGCATAAGTTTTTGGCTGATTCAAAGCCCTTGATTGCGATTTCTCTTCCGTCAGGGTTGATGCAGGGGATTATCGTTATCCCCACCTGAGAAAGAGCCTTTTTTACATCTGTACCGCACATCTGACTTCCGTATTTTACAGAGCGACAAAGTCTTTCCGTAAAGAGCATAAGTAATAAGCTGCTGAGAAAATCTGTACCGTAAAATCCGCCGACGGCAAGTGCAGAATTACTGCTTTTACCGATGCTGAAGGAAAAAATACCTCTGCCGAGAGCCGAGCGCCCCTGAATTTCTGTATGGAGAAAAGGAAATTCTTTCATAAGCTCTTCTAAAAGAAGAATATTTGTGTTATAATCCGTTATGACAGGCTTTATTATACTGTTCATTTTATCACCGTCCTATTGGATTTATATTTGACGGCGGTGTGTAATATACCTTAAGAAAGAGGGATAATAATGAAAGAAACAACACTTAACGAAAAAAATATTTTTGACGGTAAAATCATAAGAGTCCATGTGGATGATGTGGAGCTCGAGGACGGTACGAAATCCTTCCGTGAGGTTGTCGAGCACAGCGGTGGTGTATGTGTTGCCGCACTTACGGAAAACAAGGAGCTTTTCTTTGTCAGGCAGTACCGCTATCCCTTCAAAAGGGAGCTTCTTGAGCTTCCCGCGGGCAAGCTTGAAAAGGGAGAAATTCCTCTTGAAGCAGGTCTTCGTGAGCTCGAGGAGGAGTGCGGTGTAAGAGCCGACAGAGTTATCGATATGGGTACAATTTATCCCACCGTGGCATATTGCAGCGAGATAATATATCTTTTTGCCGCAACGGGACTTCATCCCGTGATTCAGCATCTCGATGAGGGGGAATTCCTTTCAGTTGAAAAGATACCTCTTGAGACTGCCGCAAAAATGGTGCTTGACGGAGAAATTTCCGACGCAAAAACAGTAGCGCTTATTCTCAAGCTTGACAAAATGCTGAAAGAGGGACTTTTATAATGAAAAAATTTATTGTTGCCTCAGCCTCACCGAGAAGGCGAGAGCTTCTTATGAATGCAGGCTATGAGTTTGAGATAATACCCTCCGATGCGGATGAAACCCTTCCCGAAAATATCGGCACCGAGCAGGCAGTGTGCCTTCTTGCCGAAAGAAAGGCTCTCTCCGTGCTTGAAGGCAGAGAGAACTCGGTAGTTCTTGGCTGTGATACTGTTGTCGTACTTGATGATGTGATTTTAGGTAAGCCCTCCGACCGTGAGGATGCAAAAAGAATGCTCCGTATGCTTTCGGGCAGGACTCATCAGGTAATAACCGCCGTCTGTATAGCCGAAAAGGGCAGAAAGGAAACCTTCTGCAATGTTACCGAGGTTGAATTTTATCCTCTTTCCGATCAGACACTTGAGAGCTATGCTTCAACGGGCGAAAGTGATGATAAAGCAGGATCTTACGGTATTCAGGGACTCGGTGCTGCCCTTGTGAAGGGCATAAAAGGGGACTATTTCTCGGTTATGGGGCTGCCCGTGGCACAATGTGTGAGGGTGCTGTCGGATTTCGGCATCGAGGGATGCGTAAAAATTTAAAGAGTACTGTCGGTCAGACCGCAGCTCCCTTACAAGAGGCACCTGTACGGTGCCTCTTGTGCTTTTGTTACCTTCAGAAGGCAACAAAAGAGCGGAGCAACCACAAAAGGTTGCTCCGCAGGGAGCTGCTCCACACTTCAGAGAAGCGACGCAGATATTAAAGCTCAATGTCAAGTCCTACCCTGATCTGAATAATTCCTTCTCCAAGCTCTCTTTTCAGAATAGCAAAAGCCTTATCACCGGTGCAGTGACCGGTGTATATTTTTTCTATGCCGAGCTTTTTCACTGTATCGGCAAGAGAGAGAACATCCTTTTCATCTGAGCGGTAAAGGTGAAGTCCGCCGATGTATGCTGCTATTTTCTCACCGGGGAAGGCATCACGAACCTCGTTTATAATGTTTTCAACGCCGATGTGTGAGCAGCTGTTGAGTATTACGAGCCCCTTGTCGGAGCGAAGCACAAGGCTCTGCTCGTGACGGAAGGAATCGGGCACTGTTTTATTGTTTTCACGCACGTAGAGACCTGCCTTCTTGCCGATGTGGGAGAAGTCTCCTTCAGTGTGGGGGAGAATATATGCATCCTTATAAAGCTCGGTTTTTTCGCTTACATATTTTATCCTTGAGGCGAAATTTTCCATAACGCCTCTTTTTATGCCTATGTACTTTCCGAAAATCCAACGCTTTCCGTAGCAGTTTTCCTTGCAGCTTGCGCTGAGATAAAAGTCAGCCTTACTGTTTGTTTTGAAAAAGCAGGGCAAACCGTCGGCGTGGTCGTAGTGAGCGTGGGAAAGTACGCCGAAATCAACTCCTTCAAGGTCGATACCCATTTTCTGTGCATTATCTCTGAATTTTGAGGATGCACCCGTGTCAAGAAGAATACTCTTACCGTTATGGCTTATGTAAACCGAGAGACCCCACTCTCCCTTGTAATTTTTATCGCCGATGTTGTCAACAAGAATTTTTGCGAGCATAGTTTTTCTTCTCCTTTTTTAATAATTCCTTATTCATTATACATCACACTCTTTTTATTGTCAAAGCGGTGAGAGAAAAAAGGTGAATTTCGGCAGATTTTCAGGTAAAAATAAAAAAAGATGTTAAATTTGCGTAATTCTATTGAGTAAAACGGGAATTTGAGTTATAATGATATATCTATAATTGTGTCATTATGTCAATTTTTAATAAGAACCGGTTGAGAAAGGGGACAGAATATGCTTTTTTCACAGGATATAGGAATAGATTTAGGAACAGCAAACACACTTGTTTTCGTCAAGGGTAAGGGTATAGTAATACGTGAACCGTCAGTTGTTGCAATCAATGTAAGTGAGAGACCTGCAAGGGTTGTTGCCGTCGGCACTGAGGCCAAGGAAATGATAGGCAGAACTCCCGGCTCGATTACAGCTATGAGACCTCTCAGAGACGGCGTTATTGCGGATTTTGACATTACCTGCGAGATGCTCAGAAAGTTTATCCGCAAGGCGATGGGCGGAGCTTTTCTTTCAAAAACGAGAGTGGTTATCTGCATTCCCTCGGGCGTTACCGAGGTTGAAAGAAGAAACGTTCACGACGTTGCTATTGAAGCGGGTGCGAAGTACGTTTCACTTATCGAGGAGCCTATGGCTGCCGCTATCGGTGCAGGACTTCCCGTAAGTGAGGCTATAGGAAGTATGATTGTTGATATCGGCGGCGGTACTACTGAGGTTGCGGTAATATCTCTCGGTGATATTGTTACCTCACGCTCAATAAGAGTTGCGGGTGACTCCTTCGACAGCGCAATCGGTCAGTACATCAAAAAGAAGTATAATATCCTTATCGGTGACAGAACTGCTGAGGATATCAAGATAAAGATAGGCTCTGCTATGGAATATGAGGGCGGCGGAAAGATGGAAATCAAGGGACGTAACCTTGTTGACGGTCTCCCCAAGAGTATTACCATTACAAGCGAGGAAATCCGAGAAGCTCTTGCTGACTGTGTGAATCAGATTCTCGATGTTGTAAAGGCAACTCTTGAAAAGACACCTCCCGAGCTTTCTGCCGATATTATGGAGCAGGGAATAACGCTCACGGGTGGCGGAGCACTTCTGAGAGGTCTCGATAAGCTTATCTCCACAGAAACGGGTATGCCCGTCAACGTGTCGGATAATCCTCTTGACTGTGTTGCCGACGGTACGGGAATCTATCTTGAATCCGATGCTCTCGGCAATATCGGTAAGAAGATATAAATATTAAGTTGGTGAAAAAATGCTTCAGTTTATTAAAAGCAGAAGGTTCAGAAACTTTCTTATTGTAATATGCGCACTGCTTACGGGTGCAGTTGTTGCAGTTGCAACCAATTCCTCCGCGTCGCCCGTTACGAGTGTTATAGGCACTGTTTTCAGTCCTTTTCAGAAAGCGGCGGCCTTTGTTGCGGAAAAAATCGATTGGCTTGATGCAAGGTTTGAAAGCTCCTCGGTGTATATCCGGGAGATTGAAAGACTTGAGTATAAAATAGCTGAATACGAAAATCAGCTCATAGAATATAACGATGCACTTCACAAGCTTGAAAGCTATGAGTCAATGCTCGGTGTAAAGCAGGAAAACCCTGATTTTGAGTTTGAGCCTGCAATGATTATAGGAACCGACAGTGCTGATATGTTCAGTTCTCTCATACTTGATAAGGGCTCCAATGACGGCATAAGTGCCAATGACCCGGTTATATACGGCAACTATGTAGTAGGCATAGTAAAAAAAGTGCACCCCTCCTACTGTGTTGTTGAGTCGCTGATAAATCCCGATGTAAACATCAGTGCCATTGACAGCAAAACAAGAGAAACCGCATATGTTACCACCACGGCAGAGTATGCTTTGGGCGGCTACTGTGTAATGTCGGGTCTTAGCCATACCACTGCTATTTCTCCCGGCGGACTTATATTGACCTCGGGTATAGGCGGAGTTTATCCCAAGGGCCTTGTTATCGGTACTGTTACAGAGGTCGGCGAAAGCAAGTATGAGCTTTCGGGCTATGCGGTAATAAAGCCGGGGGCAGATATAAGAGCTCTCGAGGACGTATTTGTTATTACGGACTTCGAAGGTCAGGGCGTTGAGGAGATTATAGAGTAAATGCGCAATGAGCATTGCGCATTGAAAAAAAGGGGGCGGTGATCCGTTGAAAATATCTAAAATTTACATAAGACGCGGATTGCTGCTGCTTCTTGTTATGCTTACGGCAGCCTTTCAGCACACCGATGGGGCAGTACCTGTGCTTTTCGGCACAAAGGCGATGCTGCTTATCCCTCTTGCAGTTGTTATAGGAATGCACGAAAAGAGTATGTCAGGACTCCTTTTCGGCGCTCTTGCGGGTGTATTGTGGGATTTTGCCGCAGTAAGAGGTGACGGCTTCTTTTCAGTCTGCCTTGCGGTTATCGGTTATTTCTCCGGCGTACTGGTTACCTGGTATCTGAGAAACTGTATACTCAGCGCGTTGCTTCTGGGTGCGGTGAGCATTACGGGAGTTAATGTGCTGTATTGGCTTGTTTTTATATTCGGCAAGGGCTATGAAGGGGCTGTGAGCCTTCTGACAGGCTACTATCTGCCCTCGGTGCTGTATACGTTGGTTTTCATTTTTATTTACTATTACATTGTAAGCCTCATCGTGAAGCTGACTGCAGACAAAAGGAAGGCTTACTGATTTATCCCGTTTTAAGGAAAGAGAGGAGGTACTGACGCTGTGGCTAAGAAAAAGGAAACAAAAAGAGGAACGGTTGTAATCTGTATTTTTGCAGTAATTTTCATTTTTTTCGGAGTAAATCTTTTCCGAATACAGATACTTGATTCAAAGCAGGAGAGTCAGGCCTCGGTTTCTTCATATACCGTAACCGTTGAAGCGGTGAGAGGAGAAATTCTTGACCGGAACGGATATCCTCTCGTAACCAATAAGCAGGTCAATAAGATTGTTTTCAGTTACGAAAGATTCCCCAAAGATTATGCTGAGAGAAATGAAATAATAAAGGCTCTTATTACATTATTCGACAAAAACGGCGTTGAATGGAATGATAATCTTCCCATAGAGCTTATTGGCGGAAAGCTTGCCTTTTCCGAGGGCAAGGATAACGAAATATCCTATCTCAAGAGTGAGGCTTTTCTGCATCTTAACTATTACGCAACGGTAGAAAATTGCTTCAAGGCACTTTCTGACAGATACGGACTTTCCGATATGCCTCTCAATCAGGCGAGGGACGTTGCTTCCGTATATTACTCAATGGTAAAAAACGGCTTCAATACAGGCAGAAACTATGTGTTTGCCACTGATGTGCCGGGTGAGCTTGTTTCGGTAATAATGGAAAAAAGTGACATATTCCCCGGCGTTAATCTGCAGATTTCATCGGAAAGAGAATATACTGACGGTACTGTTGCACCTCACGTGCTCGGTATGGTCGGCTCTATCAGTGAGGGTGAATACGAAAGCTATAAGGAGCTTGGCTACACCAAAAATGATGTAGTGGGTAAGAGCGGTGTTGAGCTTGCCTTTGAAGGTCAGCTGAGAGGCACAAGCGGAGTAAAAACCGTCACGGTGGACTCCTCGGGAAAAAAGTCTGAGGTTTATACAGTTGAACCCGTTAACGGAAATACGGTTATTCTTACAATAGACTATGAGCTTCAGAAGGTTGCTCAGCAGGCTCTCGAGGACGGGGTTAAGCTTCTTGAAGATAAAAATTCCCGTGATTATCCTATGTCGGGTGCTGTTGTGGTTATGGATACAAGAACCAACGAATGTCTTGCGATAGCCTCATATCCGACCTATGATAATTCAACCTATGCAGAAAACGCTGCGCAGCTGAACGCCGATGAGGCAACTCCCTTGTGGAACAGAGCTCTCAGAAGTACCTATACCCCCGGTTCTACAATCAAGCCGGCGGTTGCTATGGCGGGTCTTGAGGAGGGCGTAATCACCTCTGATACAAAGATCACCTGCGCGGGTATTTACCGATACTATGAGGACTATCAGCCACGTTGTACCGACAGCCACGGTAAGCAGAATGCCGTTAACGCACTTTTTAATTCCTGCAATATTTTCTTTTACGAAACATCAAGACTTTTAGGTATAGAAAAGCTGAACAGCTATTTTACAATGTTCGGTCTGGGTGAAAAAACAGGTATTGAGCTGAATGAAAGCTCAGGTACCGTTGACAGTGTTGCGCTCAGAGAGCAGAAGGGTGAAATCTGGACGCCGGGTCTTACCATTCAGGCGGGCATCGGTCACGGTGACAACCAGTTCACACCGATTCAGCTTTGCTCCTATGTTTCGACAATAGCAAACAGAGGTGTAAGATATAAGGCAAGTATCATTAAGAGCGTACGTACTCCCGACCTTAGCGGTACGGTAAGCGAAACCGAGACACAGATACTCTCTCAGGCTGACTTCGCAGATCAGAACTGGGATACTGTTCACAAGGGTATGCTCAAGGTAGGTACGGAAAGCTATGCAGACTTCTCTGCAGTACCGGTAAAGGTTGCCGCTAAAACGGGTACTACCACCATTGAAAAGAGAGTTAACGGCAAGATGATTGAGACATATAACGGCTTCATCATCACCTTTGCACCTTATGAAAACCCTGAAATCGCAATCAGCGTTGTTGTTGAAGGTGCGGGAAGCGGCGGCTCGACTGCTCCCATTGCCTCTGATATAATGGAATACTATTTTGCAAAGAAAGATACAACAGAAACAGATAACAGTGAGAATACACTGCTCAGATAAGGAGGAAAACTCTATGGCAGAAAAAATTCTTGTTGCCTCGGGCAAGGGCGGCGTCGGAAAGACCTCCGTCACCGTAGGACTCGGCAAGGCTCTTCATAAAATGGGTAAAAAGGTGCTTATCATAGACTGTGACCTGCTCAGAAGCGTTGATATTCTTACGGGCGTGACCGAGAAGCTTCTTTACGATTGGGGAGACGTCATTCTTGAAAGATGCGCACCCGAGGAGGCGGTATATTCCTCGGCTGACGTTGATGTTATGACCTGTCCCTTCAGCTATGAGGGCTTTGATGGTGAAAAGATGAAAAAGCTTCTTTGTACTTTTGATGAGAAGTACGACTATATTTTCCTTGATGCGCCTGCGGGAATAGGCAAAGGCTTTGAAACAGCACTCGGTGCCGCAGACAGAGCGCTGGTTGTTTCCACCGCTGACCTTGTATGCGTGAGAAGTGCCTGCAGAGCGGCAGACGTTATCTTCGCATCGGGTATGGAGGATGTACGTCTTATTATAAACCGTGTGATGAAAAAGGATATAAAAAAGGGACGTCTTCTCAATGTGGATTCAGTGATAGATTCCACTCAGGTGCAGCTTATAGGCGTTATCCCTGAGGATGCAGCCATAAGGCTCGGCACTATGGGAAAAAACATATATCATCCCGATCAGACTTCTTATATTCCTTTTACAAATATTGCGGCCCGCATAAGGGGAGAATACATAACTCTGGCACTGTAAAATTGACAAAACAGTTTGTGCAGATTCGACAATTTTCTTTTTGAAGAATCCCTCTTTTCGTAAAAACTCTTGCCATTTGAAATATTATTTGTTAATATACATAATGACGAAACTTTTGGAAAGGCGGGAATATATGAATATAGCCCTTATCGCACACGACGCAAAAAAAGAGCTTATGACACAGTTCTGTATCGCATATTGCGGAACCTTAAGTAAGCATTCACTTTGCGCAACAGGTACAACAGGCAAAATGGTAAGCGAAGCAACCGGACTTGATATAACCCGATTCCTTTGCGGTTATCAGGGCGGCGAGGAACAGATCGCTGCAAGAATTGCCTGCAATGAAATCGACGTTCTTCTTATGTTCCGTGATCCTTTGACTGCTAAGTCGCATGAGCCCGATCCTGCAAGTCTTCTCAGACTTTGCGATGTTCACAACATTCCCGTTGCGACCAATATAGCAACAGCAGAGGCTCTTATTCACGCCCTTGAGAGAGGCGATCTTGACTGGAGAGACATCGTCAATCCAAAGTATTAATTAAACATCACAAATGCAATGACGGAAAAGAGTAAGCGGCTTTTCACGTACAGAGAGAGGTACCGTGGCTGGAAGTACCTTACGAAAGAAAACCGCCCAAGACATTCCCGAGCAGACCGTAAGGTCCGTTTGCCGCGTTAAGGCATCGAGAGGGGCGCACTGCGCTCAATCGGGGTGGCACCGTGGAGTTATTACTTCATCCCCAATGGAAACATTGAGGATGGAGCTTTTATTTTTTTCGTACCCACACAAAAGTCCTCTTTGAAAGGGGAAGCGGCGTAGCCGTCGGGTGGGTTTATCGTACTTATCCGAAACATTTCTACTTACGGCAAGGAGGATAGACCCCTCAGTCTTTTTGCTTACGCAAAAATCCAGCTCCCCTTTCAAGGGAGCCTCACATTGAGCGAACTTTTTCTATATTAAAAATGGTGGCTTTAAATGAAAGAAAAAAGATATGATTATACGGGTTACAATAACAATTTGCGGGGAGTAGCCCGCGCATTGCGTTGTAATCAGACACCTCAGGAAAATCATCTGTGGTACGACTTTTTAAAATCGTACCCAATTAGGTTTCGGCGGCAACACCCGATAGGCTCATATATTGCAGATTTCTATTGTGCAGATGCGAAACTTATAATTGAGCTTGACGGTAATCAGCATTATACTGAAGCCGGCATTGAGCATGATGAAAACAGAACCTATGTAATAAATCTATACGGATTTGAGGTTATCAGATTTTCTAATTATGATATTAGCAAAAATTTTGAAGGTGTATGTATTGAAATAGACAAAAAGGTTAAAGAAAGAATAAATACACTCAGCAATAACAAATAAGCTTAAATTAAGAAAAAAGCCTGCCCTGAAAGGGAAGGGGGACCGCGTGAGCGGTGGAAGGGTCCATCACACCCGACCGAAATATCCCCGCTTACGGCAAAGAGGATAGACCCCTCAGTCACTTCGTGACAGCTCCCCTTTCAAGGGAGCCTCAAAAAGTCTCCTCTTTCAAGGGGGACCGCGTCAGCGGTGAAAGGGTCTATCACTCTTGCTGCAAGGCGTATCTTTCAGTTAACGCAACTAATCCTTAATCAGCAATCTTTTCACATAAAAATCAATCCCAGGAGGTTTACTATGGCACTAATCACAAAATCAATCAAAGGAACGCTTGACCTTTTACCTTCCGAAAGCCATAAGAGACAGTTTGTTGAGCACAGCTGTCTTGAAATCGCACAGAATTTCGGCTATAAGGAAATCCGCACTCCCGTTTTTGAGCATACCGAGCTTTTCCAGAGAGGCGTAGGTGACACCACCGACGTTGTACAGAAGGAAATGTATACCTTTACCGATAAGGGAGACCGTTCAATCACACTTCGCCCCGAGGGTACCGCAGGCGTAGTACGTTCATACCTTGAGCACGGACTTTTCAATGAGGCTATGCCTCAGAAGCTCTGCTATTTAACATCCTGCTACCGGTATGAGAAGCCTCAGGCGGGCAGACTCCGTGAGTTTCATCAGTTCGGTATCGAGTGCTTCGGCTCATCCTCTCCCGCAGTTGATGCAGAGGTTATGGCAGTTGCACAGAATCTCTTCGATTTCCTCGGCGTAAAGAATCTCAAGCTTGAAATCAACTCCATAGGCTGTAAGGAATGCCGTAAGGAATACCACGCCGCTCTTCATCAGTACTTCGAAAGCAAGAAGGAGGAGCTTTGCGGCACATGCCTCGGAAGACTTGAGCGCAACCCGATGAGAATACTCGACTGTAAGAGCCCCGTCTGCTCAGGTATAGCAAAGGATGCTCCCAAGGTAACGGATTATCTCTGCGATGACTGTAAGGCACACTTTGAGTCGGTGCAGAGCTACCTTAAGCCTATGGGTATGGACTTCACAGTTAACCCCACAATCGTACGCGGTCTCGACTACTATTCAAGAACGGTTTTCGAGTTTGTTTCAACAGACATCGGTGCTCAGGGTACTGTCTGCGGCGGCGGTCGTTATGACGGACTCGTTGAAGAGGTGGGCGGCACACATACACCTGCACTCGGCTTCGGTATGGGCATCGAAAGACTTATGCTTCTTATGGAAAATCAGGGAATTGCCTTCCCCGAGGCGGCTAAGTGTGAGCTTTATATCGCAACAATGGGCGAGAAGGCTACAGTTCAGGCGGCTGCTATGGCAAACGCTCTCAGAAGAGAGGGTATGTTCGTTGAGTTCGATGTTGTCGGCAGAAGTGTTAAGGCACAGATGAAGTACGCTAACAAAATCGGTGCAAGGTTTACAGTTGTAATCGGCGACAGCGAGCTTGAAAGCGGCATCGTAAAGCTTAAGAATATGGAAAGCGGTGAGGAGCAGGAGGTTGCGCTCAGTACCTTTGAGAGCGACATTCTCAACATCTCCATCGCAGAGAGCCTTAAAGAATTTGACAATCTTGATCTTTCCGCACTGACGGGAAGCATTGAAATATAAGGAGGACTATTATTATGGATATGATGACAGGACTTAAAAGAACAGATTACTGCGGTACTCTCCGTGCAGAGGACTGCGGCAGAGAGGTTGTAGTCTGCGGTTGGGTACAGAGACAGAGAGACCTCGGTGCTCTTATCTTCGTTGACCTTCGTGACAGAACAGGTATCGTTCAGCTCGCCTTTGACGACAGCACAGAAAAGGAAATCTTCGACAAGGCGTTCACCGTAAGAAGTGAATTCGTGCTTATGGCAAAGGGTACCGTAAGAGAGCGCTCCTCAAAGAATACGGAAATTCCCACAGGTGAGATTGAAATCACCGTTACAGATCTTCGCGTACTCGGCAAGAGTGAGACACCTCCCTTCGAGATTATCGAAAACTGCCAGACTGCAGAGCTTACAAGACTCAAGTACCGTTATCTTGATCTTCGCCGTCCCGATCTTCAGAAGAATATTCTTATGCGTCACAGAATCACAAAGATTACCCGTGACTACTTCGATGAAAACGGCTTTATTGAGATAGAGACCCCCATTCTTATCAAGTCAACACCCGAGGGGGCAAGAGACTTCCTCGTACCATCAAGAATCCACAAGGGACAGTTCTATGCACTTCCCCAGTCACCTCAGCTTTACAAGCAGCTTTCAATGGTTGCAGGCTTTGACAGATATATGCAGATTGCCCGTTGCTTCCGTGACGAGGACCTTCGTGCAGACCGTCAGCCCGAGTTCACACAGATTGACGTTGAAATGAGCTTCATCGATAAGGAGGATATCCTCGGTCTTATCGAAGGCTTTATGAAGAGAGTATTCAAGGAAGCAATCGGTGTTGATATTGAAACACCCCTTCCGCGACTTACCTATGCAGAGGCTATGGAGCGCTACGGCTCGGATAAGCCCGATACACGCTATGCAATGGAAATCACCGACATCGGCGAAGAGGTTAAGAATTGCGGCTTCGGCGTATTCACAGGCGCACTTGAAAACGGCGGTAAGGTTGCCGCTATTACTGCAAAGAATGCTTTCTCCGTTCTTACAAGAAAAGAGGTTGACAAGCTTACAGAATTCGTAAGAGGTATCGGCGCAAAGGGACTTGCATGGGCAAGAGTCGGCGAGGACGGTACAATTGCATCCTCCTTTGCAAAGTTTATGACAGAGGACGAAATGAAGGCTATTATGGCTAAGTGCGGTGCAGAAAACGGGGACGTTATCCTTATCGTAGCTGATAAGACAAGCACCACTCTTTCCGTACTCGGTTCACTTCGTCAGACGGTAGCAAAGAAGCTCGATATTATCCCCACAGACAAGTATAATCTTCTCTGGGTTGTTGAGTTCCCCTTCTTCGACTGGGACGAGGAGGCAGGTCAGTTTGTTGCTATGCATCATCCGTTTACCTCACCTCTTGATGAGTGCTTCGATTATCTTGAAACAGATAAGGCAAAGGTAAGAGCAAACGCTTATGACCTTGTACTCAACGGTATTGAGCTTGCAAGCGGCTCAATCAGAATCACCGATCCCGAGCTTCAGAAGAGAATCTTCACTCTTCTCGGTCTTTCCGACGAGGAGGCACAGGAGAAGTTCGGTTATCTCACCAACGCCTTCAAATACGGTGCACCTCCCCACGGCGGTATCGGTCTCGGTCTTGACAGACTTGTAATGCAGATGCTCAAGCTCGAAACTCTCCGTGATGTTGTAGCCTTCCCGAAGGTACAGAATGCAAGTGAGCCTATGACAGACTGTCCTGCATTTGTTGATAAGGAGCAGCTTGACGTTCTCGGCATCGGACTTACAGAATAAGTAGCCGTCAGAGAGCCGAGAATTCTGAGCGGTACATTTCAGGCATAGATACAAAGGGAGGGGTCAGCTCTCCCTTTATTTGAATTTTATTCAAAAAAGGAGAAAAACAATGAAAAGGATAAAGAAAGCTTCCGCTCTGCTTATATGCCTTCTGATTTTATACTGTGCCACTGTGGGGGCACTTTTTAAAATGTCAGAAAAAGAAATGATAACTCTGTATGAGCTTGCACGTGTTGAAACTGCAAATTTATATTACTCTCGTATTTCCGAAGCGCAGGAAAAGGTTGAGAAGGGTGAAATTACCGTTGACGATGCACTGTGTTATATAACGGAGTCCAAAGCCATTTTTGTTGATACTGTGGTTTTAGCGGCGGCAGGCCCGGCTGACGAAGAAGAAATTACCGCCGCTCAGGGCGAAATAAGAGAGGATTTCGCAGAAAAAACTCCCGGTGAGATTTTTACTGAGTATTATGAAGCCGATGACAGTGTAGCGGTCAAAAAGTCCGACCCGGACGTTGATGATATATTTTTTGACTTTTTCTTCTTCAGCTTAGGTGATGAGGAATACAGATTCGTCTTTCATATTATTGTAAATCTTAACTATGTAAGCCTTGTAAACGACAGCTTCCTCAAGGCAGTGGCAATAATCAGTGTGCTTTATATAGCCGTTGCTGTTTACGTTATCTTCCGAAAGCCTAAGAAGCAGGAGGAAAAAGCAGCTTAAACCAATAAATAAAAATTAACGGTCGGCTTTTGCCGGCCGTTTTTCATTGATACTTACAGAATAAAAAAATGAAAAGTTCTTTGGTTACCGGGCGCCCTTTTTAAGGGGAGCTGTCAGCAAAGCTGACTGAGGGGTTATCAAGAAAGTAACGCCTGCCCGGCGAGGGCATAGTGAAAACAGCGTATGATATATAAAGAGCAATCCGATGAAAGCGGATTGCTCTTTGATTTTGCCCTATACAGAGAAAAGTACGCCCGAATCTGCGACGAAAGGCGATTAACACAAGGTGGGAAAAAGAGGGTAAAAGCAACTGATTTTTATGCATTTGCATCCACGTGCATACAAGTGGATGCAAATGATGCAGATAATGATAATGTTAATGTTAATGATAATGATAATGTAAATGAGAATGAAAATGCGCCTGCGCCAAAAAAATCTATCTAAAAAAAGGTAAACGGGTTTTCCACACCGAAAAAGGGCAGTTTTCCACATAAAAATGTGGAAAAGATGTGGAAAGTGAGAAATTAAGCAGTGGGGGAATCGCCCATAAAAAAAGCCCCCCGAAGGGAGCTTTTCGTTATTCCTCTTCCGTCTTTTCAACGGGTGTGATTTCAACTCTTACCTTGCCTATACGTCTTTCCTCAACGTTGAGGATGGTGAACTTAACGTTTTCATATACAACCTCGTTCATATCGCCGTCCTTGGGCAGGAAGCCGAGCTGACTTATTATGAAGCCGCCGAGTGTATCATAATCGCCCTCGGGGATAATATCACCCACAAGCTCGTTGACCTCCTCGATATAGGCGGTGCCGTCTATTGTGAAGAGGTTTTCTCTTTCTTCAACGATTTCCTCTTCCTCGTCATCGTATTCGTCACGGATGTTACCCATGATTGCTTCAACAAGGTCCTCAACCGTTACGATACCTGCAGTGCCGCCGTATTCGTCAACGACAACAGCCATCTGTACTCTTTTTTCGGTAAGCTCGGTGAAAAGCTCACCGCAGTTTTTACTGAAGGGTACGTAATGAGCGGGGCGCATAACGTCTGTAGGACTCTTTGTTTTGGGCAGTGCCTTCGAAACGTACTGGAGAAGGTCCTTTATATATATGATACCGACGATGTTATCCTGATCCTCGTGATAAACAGGGATTCTCGAATAGCCGTGCTCGATTGAAAGGTTTACAACATCCTCAAGGGTGTCTGTATCCTCAACGGCAATCATATCGGTACGGTGAGTCATAATTTCAGTAACGTCAATGTCATCAAACTCGAAAATATTGTTTATCATTTCCTTCTGATGGTCTTCAATAACGCCCTTTTCCTGTCCTACGTCAACGAGCATACGGATTTCCTCCTCCGTAACACTTTCTTCGTCGGCGTTGGGGTCGAAGCCGAAAAGACGGACAACTATGTTGGTTGAGAAAGAAAGTATCTTAACAAAGGGCTTACATACCTTCTTTACGATGAGCACTATATCAACAATTTTGTATGCGATTGCCTCAGGTTTCTGCATAGCCATTCTTTTAGGAGCAAGCTCACCGAGTACAAGTGAAAAGTAGGATATAATAACGGTAATGAGAATAACGCTGATACCGTTTATAATACTTTCAAATTTTACAAGACTCTCGTTTATTGAGAGAATTGCTGTTGTGAGCAGCTGAGCAAAGGTTGTAGAAGCGCTCGCAGAGGTAAGGAAGCCTGCAAGGGTAACACCTATCTGAATTGTGGAAAGAAAATTAGAAGGGTTTTCCGTTAGCTTTTTGATTTTCTTTGCTTTTTTATGGCCTTCTTCTGCAAGCTTGTCTATCATATTGTCATTTAGAGAGACGATTGCCATTTCGCTCATTGCAAAAAACGCATTGACGAGAATAAGAACGAACAATAAAACTATGCTGAAAATAAGACTGCCGGGGTCATCCATTTTGGATATATCTCCTTTCAAGAGTGAAAATATTGTGTACTGTATTACATCAATAAAGTATTATACTACATAAATACAAAAAGGTCAAATGTTTGAGCTTGTTTTTTTATTCTTTTTTTATAAACAATGCCGTTTCGTAATTATAACTTTTTTAATCTTGACATTATTCCGATTAAGTAATAAAATACAAGAATAGTATGTATTTCATACAAAACGAAACACAGAAAGGGTGTTCAGATGGCAAGCAAATGTCCCAAATGCGGTGAAAAGCTCAGGATTTTTGATATAAAAGCCGAGTGCAGACACTGCGGCACCAATATCCCGAACTATAATTGGGAAGCCCGTCTTGAGGAAGACAGCAAGATAGCAGAGGAAAAGTTTCAGTTGCTTTATTATAAGCTCAATGATTTTCGATACACAGCAATCGGAACAAAGCTGAGAATATGGCGTATAGTTATGTCCTTCCTGCCCGCAATAGGCTTTATTCTTCCTTGGGCACAGCTTAAGAGTGAAACGGCAACACTGTCTTATGATCTTATAGGCATTTTTACCGACGGAACAAACACACTGCAATTTTTCGGCATTCTTTTCAAAAATCTCGGTGCACTTCTTTCAAAGGATAACCCGGCGATGCTTTTCGTGCTCGGTTTCCTTCTTATGCTTATAGGAATTGTTACGATTGTAGCTGCTTTCTTCCTTATCTTTATCACCTTCAGAAATTTCAAAACCAAGGCAGTTGTAATTGCAGATGCAATAAGTATTCTTATCACAGCCTCTGCGGCGGCACTTTTCTTTATGGCAGATGCTAATATCAGAGCAGTCTCCGAATTCAGCATCGGTGAGCTGACCTTTACAAATGCTTCTTCGGGAGCGATGTGGGGTGTGTTTGTCTACATAGCACTTCTCTGTGTTGCCCTTGTTGGTAATATTCTCGTGATGAAAGCTCCCGCAAAGAGCAAGGAGCTTCTCGAAGAGGAAAGACTCGAAAGAGTACGAATCAAGGAAGAGAAGGAAGAAGCCGAACGTATCAGAAAAGAAGCAGCCAGAGCTGAAGCAGCTAAAAAGGCTGAGGAAGAGCAGGCTGAAAAGGTACGCAAGGCAAGAGAAGCTCTCGCCGAAAGAGAGAATAAAAAATAATTTTTGAAAAAACCATTGAAATGAGTGATAAAATGTCAGATAACGGTACAGTAAAGGAAAATACCGCATCAGCTCAAGCCTCGGAGCTTGAGACCCTTGATAAGCTGGCACAGACCAAAAAGAGATATCTCAGACCCAAGGAAATTTTTGCCTATGTTATGGCAAACTTCGGTCATAAGGCTCTTAACCAGTTTATGGGAACACATCAGGACTTCTTCCTTGTTAACATTATGCGTGTCAAGCCGGCACATCTTGCCTTCGTCAATACCTTTGCGACGGCATATGACGCTGTGGATGACACGATTTCGGGCCTTGTAATCGACAGAACAAGAACCCGTTGGGGCAGAGTAAAGCCCTTTTTCATCCTGCCCTTGCCCTTATGGATTATCGGCGGTATGATGCTTTTTTCAACACCTAATCTTGAGCCGGAAAGCACAGGACTTGCGTTATATGCCCTTGCCGCAATAGTTATATACGGTCTCGGTATGAGCTATTTCAACGCATGGAATCTGATGTTTTATAACGTTACACCGAATAATGCAGAACGAAACCGATTGCTGACGACCACCAAGTTCGTCGAGCTTTTTGCCGTGTGGATTCCCTCTCTGGTTTCGCCTATGCTCGACCTTCTTCCAAAGATGGGTGTACCTACCGCAAAGGTTTACGCAGGCTTTTCATACTTTATGTTTGCCTTCGCTTCGGTTTTTGCCGTATACGCTTTCTTTAATCTGAGAGAAAGATTCCCGCTGCAGAGCCGCGAGGAAATGAATAAGATTTCTGTATGGACTTCTCTTAAGCATATTTTCAAAAACAAGCCTCTTTTTGCGATTATTCTTGCCGATTTCTTCAATAACTTCAAGGCAGTCGGCGGTTCAACTGAGCAGTATTTCTGGTATAATAATGTCGGTGCTTTCTCATATCAGACCATCTGCGGTCTTTTCACGGGTATTCCGAACTACTTTATGATTCCCGTAGCATCAAAGATGGTTAAGAAATTCGGTGCGAGAGCTACTGCTATTTTTGCAGGTCTTTTAGGCCTCGGCGCTTATATGCTTCTTTTCGCTGCAGGCTTCCCCAAGGGAGCGGTTATGAAGGGCGACTTCACAGACCATATTGTGATTAACCTTATAGTTGTTATCGTTCTTCTTACAATTGCAGGTCTTCCCAATAAGATTATCCAGATCTGTAATCCTATCCTTACAGCCGAAGCAATCGACTATATGGAATGGAAGGACGGCAGCCGTAACGAAGCCCTTGTTACCACCGTTCAGGGTTATTTTGCAAAGCTTGCAATCACAGTAACAAAATGGCTTTCTTCAATGGTGCTCGTTTGGATGCACTACGAGCCTCAGTACACAGCTGACAATAAGCTTATCCCCAACACGGAGGACCACATTCAGCGCGGTATCTGGATAGTATTCTGTATCCTTCCCGCACTTGCAAGAGGTCTTTACGGAATATCCTTCATTTTTTATCCCATTCACGGTAAGCTCCAGCAGAAGCTGATTGTTGAGCTTGCAGATAAGAGAGCAGCTCTGCTCGAGGAAAACAAATAATCCTTACATATCAGCATAAATTAAAACCGTTGTAAAAGCTGAGAAATTCAGCCGATACAACGGTTTGGTTTTTATTTGTAATTTACTGCTTTATCTTACGGGAATTGTCTTTTCTGAGATTATATACCGAAACTGCAGAAACGCTCAGTATAATCACGCATACACCGAAAAACTGCAGGGGAGTAAAGCTTTCTCCGAGAATTAGCACACCTGCCGTAACGGAAATAACCGATGTGAAATTTGAAAAGATAAGGGTATATCCGACGGTGAGGTGGTTGAGAGTGTAGTTTATAAGGGTGAAAGCGCATATTGAGGAAACGATTGCAAGATAAAGAATGCTTACAGTTACCTCGGTATTTTTCAGCGGAGCAATCCATACGCTGATATCAGTACCCTCGGTGAAGAGACCGATGACCGCAAAGCACAGGCTTCCGAGACCTGTCATAACATAGGTGCGCTCATAGGGGGTGAATTTATCCGCGACGCTTCTGTTGAGTATAGCAAAGGCTGTGGTGGAAATAACCGATGCGATAAGAAGAATGAAGCCTAATGCAGAAAAGCCTTCTGCACCTCCGGTAGTGGTCAGGGCAACACCTGCAACGGATAAGGCCGTACAGATAATCTGAAAGGCACTGCATTTTTCCCTCAGAAAAACCGCTCCGAAGATTATACCCGCCACGGGTACAAGACCGATAATAACGCCTGAAAGTGAGGCTGAGGTCAGAGCGATACCGTAAGACTCGGTTATGAAATAGAGAACGGGCTGGATAAATCCCATTATGAGAAGCTTTACCGTGGGCTTACCCTTGAACGAGAGCCTGATTTTTCCGAAAATAACGGGAATGCTCAGAATAAGGAAGGCAAGAGTAAATCTTACGGCAAGCATTATAAACGGTGGACAAAGCTCAAGAGCGACCTTTGTGAAAAGAAAGCTGAAGCCGTATATTCCGTAGCCGAGAAGTCCGGCAAGTGTTGCTTTGAGAGTTTTGCTCATCTGTTTAACCTTTCTTCTTTAGTGGGTATAGAATATTCAATCGGCAAATCCGTCTGAAACAAGCTGACCGTAAACAGTGTTTGCCATAAGCATAGCACCGTCGTAATTGGGATGTATAAGGTCTTTTCCGTATAAATCGTAGCGGCTGTCCGTAACTGAATTCATATCGATGAAGCCGTAGCCTCTTTCATCTGCAATTCTTTCAACTATTTCAGAAATCTCTTTCACAACGAGAGGCTGTATGCCGTAGGATGTTGCACCCTTGCTTTGCCCCTCAGGGAAAAGAGCGGCAACAGGTGAGCAAAGATAAACCGCAGGAGGCTGCTCAGACTGAAGGTAGGAATCGAGCAGTGTCACATAATCCTTTTCGAATTTATCCGCACCCTGCCAGTTGAGCTTTTTTGCATCGTTTGTGCCCAGCATAAAAATGAGAATATCGGCAGGGTATTCGACACTGTCGCGGTAGGTGTAGGTTTTTATGTAGGGCTGGTCACCGTCAGGCTGTACCGTAACACGGATGTTTCCGAAGTTGCAGACCTGAAAGCCGTCACCGAGAAGCTCGCCCAAAAATATCGGATAATTATTCTCGGGTTGGTTTTTTATACCGTAGCCGTAGGTGGTGCTGTCACCGACGCAGGCGATACGTATCTGCCCCTCACGGTACTGAGGATGTATCATAAGGTCGGATTTTCCGTTGTAATAGAGCACGTAGGCTCCCGTCAGAACGGAAATGATGACGAAAATTATAAAGCCGAGAATCATAACTGCTTTTTTCTGGTGTTTCATTTGCTTATTCATCTCCATGAATTTGGGAAAAGTGATTTATTGCAAAAGAGCTTAAAGCTCTGCCTCGTATATTCCGATACGCTCTCTGCCTTGGATGTTATTGGCAACATTTCGTGCGTTGAAGTAAAGGCGGAGCTTGCCTCTGTAATACGTAAGGGAGCAGGCATAGACAAATTGATTCATCCAATTGCTGTCGCCCTGCATCTGAGGAACAAGGAAGGGCTTTACGAAATCAAATTTAACTCCGTCCTCGCTCTTGAGAAGCATAATGGCGGAATGGCTCTTGCCGTTTTCCTCATAGATGCCGTTCTGAAGACCGATATAGCAGTCCTTGAGCTTATATACCTTTATACAGCCACAGCCGAGGTTGAGATAGCTTACGTTTTTATCGGGGCTGATTATAGGCTCGGTGCGTGAAAGATATCCGTTTGCTATTCTTCTGCTTTCCGCAAAGGTTATGTGAGTAGGCTCACAGAAGCCGCAGTCAGGTACGAAGGTCTGACCGCAGGAATAATAGAGGCGGTAGCCCTTGTCGGTGGTGATAAGGAAGGGGTTTGAGATAGCCTGACCGTGCTCATCAACCTCGAAGGGACGGCTTCTTTTGATTACGGGAACAGGTCTTGTCCAATTAACAAGGTCATCGGACTCGGTGCAGTAGATTTCAGAAAACCACTTTACACCTACCATAGCAGCGGCGGCGAGGATGGCGGGTCTGATTCTCTCATAGAAGAGATAGTATCTGCCGTTGATGCGGTTTATATCGGGGCGCATTGCTCTTGATACAACCTTGCCCTCTGAGTGAAAGTTGATTCCGTTATAGCTTGAGTAGTGATAAACGCCGTAGAAGGTGTGGCAGAAAAGGTGCCACTTACCGTCATGGCTTTCATCAGGGGTAAGCACGCTGGGGTCAGCTATAACACCGCTCGGAAAGGGGTTCATTATCACAGGGTTGTTTTCGTAAAGAGTAAAATCAGCGTTGTTTAATTGTTCAAATGTAATGCTTTTCATAAGCTTCCTCCTATAATTTCGTTTATTGCAAAGGCTACTCCGTCCTCGTCGTTGGTCGGAAGTATTTTTTCGGCAAGCTCCTTAATCTTGTCGATGGCGTTTCCCATAGCATAGGGGTGACCGGCTGCCTTAAACATAGATATATCGTTTTCTTCATCTCCGATACAAACTATTTCATCCGGATTTATACCGAGCTGTGAGGCAAGGGCAAGAAGAGCAGTGCCCTTGGTGCCGTCACGGTGATAAAGCTCCGCATAGCCCTTTGAGAAGGCAACACAGATATCTTCATAGGGAGCGATTATATCCCTGATTATGTCACGGTATTTTTCGTTATGGTAAAACAGCTGGAATTCTTCCACCTTTGCTTTGTTTTTCTTTACGAAGCGGGCAAGATTATGGGATATTTTAAGGCTTGTGGCATCACTCTTGAGCACGTGCTTTACACCGAAATAAAGAATGATACCGTTTACATAAAAATCCCGGTTCATATGAATAGCTGTGAGGATGAGATGCTTTTTCAGCTTTTTGAGAATGGCACAGGCTGTTTCTTCATCTATATATGCACTGAACAGCTCTTTGTTTTCCTGAAGGTCTACCACAAGGGCACCGTTTGAGGAAATAACATATCGGTAAAGACTGTCGTTTTTTATTCTTACGGGCAGGCAGTTTATGTTTCTGCCGGTTGTAGGTACAACAATAATACCTTTTTCGGCGGCTTTTTTCAGAGCACAATAGGTTTTGTCACTCATTTTACCGTCTTTGTCAAGACAGGTGCCGTCCATATCAACGGCAAGAAGCTTTATCACAAGTATCACCTCGCAGACATTTCAACTATTATATCCTAAAAAAGAACAATTTGCAACACGTAAGTTCAATAAAGTTGCAGTACTGCCACAGTTTAGCATTATATGTTACAAAACTTTAATTTCAGTTAAAATTTTTCTACTTTTTTATATAAAAATGATGACAAACAGAGAAGAGTGTGATAAACTGTTATATAGTTTTCAACAGAACGGAGAACAGAAGATGAAGGACTATATTAAACGCCTTACGGCAAAGCCCTCTTGGCTTTCAATTGCCTGGTGGTGGATATTAAGAATAATTACTGCGTTTTTCTTTGTGAAAAGCGTTGTTGACGGTATGCATATTTCCGTACCTGTTCAGCTTGGACTCAGTCTTGCCGCTATGTTTGGGTGGGAAATCTGTATGGCGGCACCGAAAAAGAGCTTTATGAGGCTTGTTTCTCCCGTGTATCAGAATATTTCTGCCGCCCTGCTTTGCATAACTGCCGTCGGTGGAAAGTATTTCGGCATTTATTCCACCGTACCCTATTTTGAAATGGTGCTTCAGTTTATTTTCGGCGGATTTATGGTTTTTGTGGGCTATGAAATCGCCTGCACCCTTTCAATCAGGGATAAATACAGCTGTACCAAGGCGATGCACTTCTGGGTTGCATTCGGAATTGCTTTTATTGCGATGAATGCACTTGAGCTTTTTGAATTCACCTTTGATCAGCTTCTCGGTCTTTTCACGGGTACCCCGGGAAATGCACAGAATTGGTCGGCGGTACTTGCTGAGGGAACCGTAAGACATCAGGCGTTTATGCCTGAAATTGATCCGGGCAGATGGCCCGTTATGGACCTTATGGCAGATATTATCCTCGGTACGGTGAGCGCATTTATTGCTCTTCTTGTAATAAATCTTTGGCCCTACCGCCTGAGAGGTAAGTTTAAATACGATATGGATTTCGGCGATGAGGATGCGGCGAAAAAACAGTTTGGAACAGTGAACGGAGAAAAGAAATGAAAGAAGCATTCAGAGGTTATGTTTCGCGATTAAAAAATAACTGCTCTGCAAAGACCTACGCCTTATGGTGGGTTTTCAGGTTGGGAATGATAGCTATGGCAATTTATTCCCTTTTTGATCAGAAGAATGCAGGCGAAACTATTACGGTTGAGATTCTTATGAATATGGCTTGTATGTTCATATGGGAAATCTGTATGGCGATGCCGAAGAAAAACGTTTTCAGATATGTTCAGCCTTTTTTACAGACGCTTATTACCATTTACGTTTTCATAGCGGTTGTTGCCGGATATCTGCTTGATTTCTATTACAGAGTACGCTTGTGGGACTCATTCCTTCACTTTGTCTGTGCTGTGGTTGCAGTGTTTTTCGGATATGAAATCACCTGCGCTCTGTTCAAAATGGAAAAGCGTACTGCTTCCATAACGATGACCGTAATAGCTTCCGTTGGCTTCTGCATTATGTGCACAACCTTCTGGGAGATATTTGAATTCGGCTGTGATCAGGTTGTGGGAATGATGAGCGGTACTCCCAACGATGTTCAGCATTGGTCCTATGACCTTGCTTTATCTACGGGTTCACCTAAGATAAAAACCTTATTTGAGCCCTACGATATGGGCAGATGGCCTATTATGGACACAATGGGAGATATAGTGCTCAATGCAGCAGGTGCGGCCCTCGGTACGATTATTCTGGCTATCTATCCCTACAGACACAAGGGTAAGCATAAATTCGACTTTAAAAAGATAGTTGAAGAGGGACCTTAAGCGATAAGGGACTAGGGAATAGGGATTAGCAGGGACACTGCAAGCCGTGTCCGCCAACCTGACCGACAAATACATCTATATCAATACCGTAGGGGCGGCCATTGACCGTCCGCGGCAAAAAAAAAGAAAAACCATTGTAAACGGTGTATCCGGATACAATGGTTTGTTTTATTCCCGGTTCCTATTGTGAATGCATATCGGGGCTTATGTGTCGGGTTGGAATTTTTATGATTTCACTTTTTTAGGTGCCGTGGGCGTCGACTGCTACGTATCACTGTTGTCGATATGCTTCGCTCGATATACACCTTACGGTGTTCGATATATCTGCTCTGCAGATTCGATATATTTGACTTGCGTCAAATACAGTATAGTCCCTCATATCACTTCTCCGCCACAATAATAGTCGTATTCTCCATTCTGAATACCTGACGGATATTTCTGAAGCCCGCCTTTTCTAAAAGCTCACACTGACTTTTGACCGAGCAAGGGGTATCGTAGTGATAAAATTCTCCTTCGGGAATGCAGAGCTCCTTTCTTATCCGTCGGTTTTCGCTGAACCAATGCTTCTCCTCCTCATCGGTGAGCACCATATAGTCACCCTCGATGTAAAGTCCGTACTTTTTAAGAGAGGCATATATTTTTTTATAGAGGGAAAGCTTGTTTTCTTTCTCAAAGTGGTGCATAGTCTGAAATGAGACTGCACAGTCGTACTCTTCCTCACCGAAGGGTATCGTGAAATAGTCGCCGCATATAAGTGTTATATCCTTTTGAGCGAATTTCTCTTTGAGTTTTTTAAGCATAGCCTCACAAAGGTCTATCCCGGTTACACTTATATCGGGGAGGCGTTTGAAAACAGCTTCAAGCTCAAGCCCCGTGCCGCAGCCGAGGTCGAGAATGCTCTCTGTACCCTCGGGGACAAGCTCAGCCAAAGCGAGGTAGCCTTCCTTACAGCCCTCAACGTCATTTATCATATGCTCATCATACATTTCGACTCTTTCAGCGAAAAAGTCAGCCATTTTTTCAAGTCTTTCCATTTGTACACCTACTAATCCCCGGTCTCTAGTCCCTAATCCCTAAGGCCATCAGCTTTTCAAGTATCTCCTTGTCCGCAGGGCAGAATTCATACTGAGGTATCTCTGCCGGGGTAATCCACCTTATATCGTTATGCTCAAGCATTTTTACCGTACCCTCGGCTATGGTTGCATTAAAAAGCGTCAGATGCACGCTTATATCGGGGTATTCGTGGTCAACCTCATAAAAAATATCGGCAGGTGCAACGGTTACGTCAAGCTCCTCTCTGCATTCACGGATGAGAGCCTGCTGAAGTGTTTCGCCTTTTTCAGCTTTGCCGCCTACGAATTCCCACTGCAGGGCTCTTGTTTTGTTTTTCGGACGCTGGCAAATCATAAATCTGTTTTCATCATCCCAAATAAGGGCGGCAACAACCTGTGTTCTCATTATCGTACCTCTTTTCTTTGTAGTGGCATTATTTTATCACAAAGCAGAGTTGAAAACAAGAAGGTTATATGTTAAAATCGGAAAAAAGGAGGCGGTAAGTATGGCAAAATTCAGATGGGCATATATCGGAAGCGGCGGTATTGCACATTCAACCGCAAGAGAAATCGTAAAGGGCAACCACGAAATAGTGTCCGTATATTCAAGAAACAAAGCAAAAGCAGAGGCATTTGCGGAAAAGTACGGTGCAGAGGCTTGCGATTGCTTTGATGAAGCCATCTGCCGTGATGATGTTGACGGAGTTTATATAGCAACACCTCACACCTCGCACCTTGAGTATTCAATCAGGGCGATGGAGGCGGGTAAGCCGGTGCTTTGTGAAAAGCCCGTCGGCGTATCTCTCGGCGAGGTTGACCGGATGATAAAAACGGCAAGACAAACCGATACCTATTTCTGTGAAGCTATGTGGACCTGGTTTTCCGATGTGGCACTTACTGTTAAAAGGTGGGTAAAAGAGGGGAGAATAGGTGAAATCAGGCAGGTTACGATAAACTACTCCTTCCCGGGGATATTTATGCCGAAAACCTCAAGAGTGCTTACTCCCGAAACTGCAGGCGGTGCGTTGCTTGATGTGGGAATTTATCCCATAACCTATTGCTACAACCTTTTCGGTGTGCCTGAGAAAATTGAGTGCAAGGGCATTATACGAAAAGGTATTGATATCGGTGAGAGAGTTATTCTTTATTACAAAGGCTTTAAGTGTAAGCTTAATATCTCACTTCTTTACGTAAAAGAAAACTGCACGATAAAAGGTGATAAAGGCAAAATCACCCTGCCCGTATTTTTCCATATGGCGTCAAAGGCTAAGCTTGAGAGCAAAGAGGGAAAGGAAATATATAAGGGCAAAACCGATTACATTACTCAATTTGATGCTGTTGCAGATGAAATAAGAGAGGGCAGAAGGCAGTCTCTTTTCATCCCCTTTGAAGCAACGGCGGAATGTATGAAAATAATGGACGAGTGCCGGAAACAGATGGGCCTTGTTTATCCCTTCGAAAAATAAATAATAAGCATAACAGCTCCTTATTGCGAATATAAATCAAGTGAAGATTTGCAAAAAAGGAGTTGTTTTTGTTGGGTGCAGAAATAAAAAAAGAAATACTTTCCTTCTGCGAGGAGAAGGAGAAGCTCAAGGGTGAAAAGGCGATAGATACGGAGCTTTCTCTGCCCGATTACTGCAGAGATATCAAGCGTATTCTCAAATGCATCCTTACGCCGCAGATACATTCGGTCAGCTTTTCAGGTGAGAAAATAAGCGTCAGGGGTACTGCTCTTATACGGGTTATATATGCAGACGAAAAGGAAAATATAGACTGCTGTGAGAAGACTGCCGATTTTTCCGTCTCACTTCAGTCGTCACAGTCCGATGGCAGAGCAACAGTGCTTGCAGAGGCAGTTACGGACTATGTGAACTGTAGGGCGGTCAGCCGCAGGAAAATAAGCCTTAACGGCAGTATAGGTGTAATATGCAGAGTGCTTTCAAAAAGCTTTACCGAAATACCCTGCTCAGTGCCGGAGGGAGTTGAGGCCTGCAAAAACAAACGCACTCAGCTTCTTGCGGTATGTATGGGTGAAAAGACCTTTGAAATGAATGAAACGGTAGCTCTGACCAAGGATACTCCTTCGGTTGGCAAAATTCTTTTCAGTAATGCCTGGGTTGAAACCGAAAGTCTGAAGGCGGTGCAGGATAAGCTGCTTATAAAGGGTGAGCTTTGTGTCAAGACCGTGTATCTTGCTGAAGATGACGAAAACAGGGTGGAAGCGCACCTTCACAGAATGCCCTTAAGTCAGATAATGGACGTTGAGGGCATAGATGAAAGCTGTGATGTTTCAGCTGATTGCAGAATAAGTCAGCTGACGGTTACGGGAAAATCAGATTCCTCAGAAACAGGAAGACTTATTGATATATCTGCAAGGATAAGCTGCTTCATAACGGGGGAGAAGCCTACAGAATACGAATATATCAGCGATTGCTACTGCACCAAAGGCAGACATACTCCCGAATATGCAGTAAGGCAGGTGTCCGTACCCGTATTCTCTCAGGCTCGTGCTCTTAAGCTTAAAAAGAGTGTTCAGCTGCCGTCTGCGGGGGATATCTGCCACGTATGGGTAAGCGAATGCAGTGCTGAGGGAAAAGCAGGTCCTGAGGGGGTACGGGGCAGAATAGGGCTTACCGCCTGCTTCCTCTGCCTTGATGAAAACGGAAGTCCGACGGTGTATGAAAGAGAGCTTGAGTTTGAGAGCGATACAGAGCTTAAGGAAAGCTATGAGTCACCCGTATGCAGCCTTACTGCAGAAATCAGGGATGTAACCGCTGAGGGCGGAAGGGATGATACTGCGGAATTCACGGCTGAGGCACTGGTTGAAATGAAGGTATACGATCTTTGCAGTGAAAGATACGTATGTGATATAAAGCAGACCGATGCAGAGTGCAAAAAGAGACCCGCTCTTACGGTTTACTACTGTGAGAGCGGAGAAAGAATATGGGATATAGCAAAGAGGTATTCTACAACCGTTGCTCTTATAAAGAGCGAAAACGGCATAGACGGAGACACGGTTACGAAGAAAAGGATGCTTCTTATACCCTGCGTATAATAAAAAATCTGTCGGGGTTATTCTCCGGCAGATTTTCAGTTAAACCTATTTTATTAAAATCCGTATTGTGCTATAATATATACGGTTGCAGCAGCCTGAAGCAGAAATATAGCGGGAAGACCGAGCATAAAGCGCTTATGAAGGGTTTTATGCCTTATAAGCTTCATAGTGATATATTCTGCCGCCGCACCGCCGAGAAGGGCAAGAGAAAACAGCGTCGCCTCGGGGATACGCCTCTTTCTTTTTCTTGCAAAGCTTTTGTCGGCGACGGTTACTGCTGAGGTTACAAGGCTTATAAAGGCAAGCCATATTAAAGCGTAAATCATCTGCCCTTTACCGTAAGCACAAGGTCTTCCTTTGTGATAGTCACATAGGTACCTGCATTCTTTTCCCTGAGGTAGTTTTTGTTAAGAGAAAAGACTGCGGCGCAGGCAGGACACACCGCAATAGCGATATTTTTATCATCCTTTGAGATTTTTGCCACATTGGATTTATCCTCGGTTGAAAAAAGGCGCATAGCAACATTTTTGCCGCATTCGGGGCAGTCAATCGGTGAGGATGTACCCTCGTCAGCGGTTGAGATTTTATTTATTGTCTTGATAGCCATAATACTTCCTCCGTGTAAGAGAGCTGAGGGACGGTTTATTCCGTCGCATACCGATGAAGCGGAAATCTGACTCTCTTTGTTATCAATCTCTATTCTAAGATTTTTTCCTTCTCTTGTCAAGAGAAAAAAGAAAGGAGCTGCCATGCTGAAAAAACTTACGGCGCTGATATTACTTTTTATTCTTACCTTTACCGCCTGCTCGAAGCCTGAAGCGGAAGAGCCTCTGCCCTCTGAGGAGGAAACTACTCAGCAGCAGACCGTACCCGAAAAGAGTGAAGCATTCCGCGGCGTGTGGATTTCCTACATAGAGCTTATGGGAAACTGCGGAACCGAGGCTGACTTCATATCCTTTATGGATGGGATGCTTGAAAACTTCAGCTGTATAGGAATAACCGACGTCTTTTTTCACGTACGCCCCTTCGGGGATGCTGTCTATCCCTCGGAGCTTTTCCCGTCAAGTGATACGATATGTGAAAATCAGGGAGATCAGTTGCCCTTTGACATACTGCGTACAGCAATAGACCGTACTGATGCTTACGGAATGAAGCTTCACGCGTGGATAAATCCCTACAGAGCCTCGAGAGACGAGGACATAACCAAGCTCAGCGATGAAAACAAGGCAAAAATATGGTATCTTGAGGGCAAGGGCGAGGTAAATCTCATCGGCGGCAGATATTACTATAATCCTGCCTCGGAAAGAGTACGTGAGCTTGTCTGTGAGGGTGCGACGGAGCTTATGAAAAAGTACCCTGACCTTGCAGGAATACACATAGATGATTATTTTTATCCCGATGGCTGCGGCATCTTTGACAGCGCCGAATATGAGAGCTACCGTGAAAGCGGCGGAGATATGTCTCTTAGCAAATGGCGCAGAGAAAACGTCAATCTTCTCGTAGCGGAGCTTTACAGAAGAGTGAAGAGCTTCGGCGGGGATAAGCTTTTTACCGTAAGTCCGGGCGGCAAGATTGACAGCTGTATAAACGAGGCTTACGCAGATGTTGAGCTGTGGGCTTCTCAGGAGGGCTACTGTGATATACTTCTTCCGCAGATATATTTCGGTTTTGAAAATGGGAGTCAGCCATTTGAAAGCTGTCTTGACGGATGGATTTCTCTTCGCACCAATCAGAAGGTAAGGCTTGTTCCTGCTCTTGCTCTTTATAAATGCGGCAAGGAGGATGTCCACGCAGGCATAAAAGGCAAGCAGGAGTGGATAAACAACAGCGACGTGATAAAGCGTCAGGTTGAATGCATAAAGGAAAAGGGTCTTGACGGCTTCGCTCTTTACAGCGGGTCATATGTAAACTTTTCGGAAAGTTTTTATAAAAAAGAGCTTGATAATCTTAACAGTGTGTTATAATATAATCCTATTAAAATCAAGGACGAGTAAATAATATGAAAAAAGTCAGAATTGCAGCCATAGTGCTGGCGGCTATAACGGTTATAGGTCTTATTGTTGCCATCGCTGTGTATTATATCGGCGGCGGAAGCAGTGTAACGCCCACCGATGCTCCCATACAGTCGCAGATAGATGAGCACATTATTGAAACAACCTGCGAAATATCTCCGCAGAGAATAAACGGAGTTTATATATCCGACGGCACCGACGGAAGCTTTACGGAAGGGGACAGTGATTTTCTTCGCAGTCTTGCGGTGCTTGAGCAGTCGATATTTGATGAGGTATATATAAATGTACCCGCTTCTTACGAGGACAGAGGCGAAAGAATTGCCTTTGCTCTCAAAAGTGTAAAGGCTATCGGCAAAAAAGCCTTTGTATGCTTACCCTTTACCGATGAAGGTATTGCCGAAGCACTTTCCTTTACCGATGCGGACGGCTTCATTTTTGCCGCAGAGGAGGATATATCTGCCGAAAGTATAAATGCAGGGCTTGAAAAAATAAAGTCCGCAGGAGATTTCATAACCGTTTTGAGCGTAGCAGGGGATTTTTCCCACGGTAATGAGCTGAAGGCAGAAAATACCGACAGAATCTGTGCCGCTCTCACAAGAGAGGGGGACAGTCTTCCCGAAGCTTCCGAGGGAATCGGGGTAATGTGCTGCCTTGATATTTCCGCAGCAGACGGAAGAAAAATTCCTTCGGACGTACCTCTCAGAAATCTCTACGCCCTGAAGGAAAGCGGCAATGTAACTGTTGTTGCCTTTGACAGCCTTGCCGCAACAAGAAAAAATCTTTATAACAGCTTCGGTGCGGTAAAGACATATATTATTTCGGGAATTGCGCCCGAAATTGCATTCAGAGAAATCGGTGTTACGGGCTATGACGGAGGTGTTGCGGCAGTGTCGGGCTATACTGCGGCTATAAGCATCCACGGCTCATATCTTTTCCCGTTTTTTGTTGACGGAAAAAATATAGGCTCCTCTCCCAACGGAAACATAAGCGCCGTTGTGGATCTTTTCCCCGATGAAAACAGCTTCACACTCAGTCAGTGCGGAAATGAAACGGAATACCGTGTGAAAAGTGAATGCAAGGATAATGCGGTTTCATATATTTTCCCTTCGGATACTGTTTATGTTCTACCGGGTGAAAGCTTCAAGGTTACCGCTATTGCTCACTGTAACGCAGAAATCTTCGTAAAGATAGGCGATGAGAAAACAGAAGCAAAGAGGGAATACGGAGCTGACGGTTTTACCTCCTTTACAGCAAGAATCACCGTGCCCGAAAGCGAAGATGAAATAAAGAAGCTCGGTGCAATTACTGTTATCGCTCGCTTCGGAGAAAGCGAAAAGCAGTATCAGGGAGCAGAAATCTGCCTTGCAGGCACAGAGCCGTCTTCGTCCTCAGGCGCAGCAGAGCCTACTCTCAATATAGAAAACTATAATCCCACATCTCCCTCCTATTCAAACGGCGTAAACCTTCCCGGTAACGGCACACAAGGCTATACGGGAAACCTTATGTGTATTGTAAAGGAGCCTTATGCGGATACAAAGCCTGTTTCCACAAAGGATAACTATTCACCTGCCTGTTCGCCTCTTGTGGGCGGCACGATGGATTATGTCGTTGCTGAAAGTACGGGCTACAACGATGACGAGGGAACTACCGAATATTATTACGACCTTGCCTCGGGAATGAGAATAAAAAGAGATATGGTCAATCTTGTAAGTATGGGTACCGTCAAGGATAATACTCTTAGCGTACAGTCGGTTGTCAGCGGCCTCGGTAAGCTTCAGATTACTCTTGAAACCGATTGGAGAGTACCCTATAACATTGATTATCCGGGTCAGAATTACTATTATTCATACAACAAATATTACAACGTAACCTCCTTCAATGCGGATACGGTCAGAATAACCTTCTATCATACCGCCTCTGCCTCGGGAGACATTGACGTTTCAGGCTGTGACGTACTCAGCGGTGCCGAATGGACAACATCCCCCTCGAGCAACACTTCAACGCTTACTCTCAGGCTTAAAAACCCGGGAGAGTACTACGGCTTATCTCTCGAATACGATTCGGCGGGGAATATGGTTATAACCGTAAACCGTAAGCCGACGGAGAAAAACGGATATGTTGTTGTTCTTGATGCGGGTCACGGCGGTTCAGAGCCGGGTGCGGTAGGTCTTGACTCACAGGTTCAGGAAAGATATATCAATCTTGCCTTTGCATATCAGGTCAAGGCTGAGCTTGAAAAGAAGGGCGTTACGGTCTATATGACGAGAACGGGCAACGACAGAGTGAAGGATACCCTTTCTCTTGAAGAAAGAAAGGCATTCACCCGCAAGGTAAAGCCGGACCTTTATATAAGCATCCACTGTAACGGCTCGTATAATCCCGCAAGCATAGGCACTTCAACCTATTATTATGAGCCCTTCTCATATAATCTTGCAAGTAATATATACACCGAGCTTCTCAGTGTACACAGAAACTATCTTTACGCAGGCAATCCGGGCGTTTATTCCGAGCTTTCCGATAACGTACAGTACTACCCCTTCAGCGTTACGAGAATAGAGGATTGTCCGAGTACACTTGTTGAGGTGGGCTATCTTACAAACGATAACGAATGTGCCTTGCTTGCACAGCCTGAAAATCAGGAGCGCTTCGGTAAGGCTATAGCAGACGGTATTTATAAAACCCTTACACAGTAAAAAGGAGACGGAAAAATGAAAATATTAAAGCTTACCCCTGCAATCAAGGATTACATCTGGGGCGGAACAAGACTTTCAAAGGAATTCGATTATGTTACCTTCACCGACAGACAGGCCGAGGCATGGGTGCTTTCCTGCCACAGTGCGGGGGAGAGCATTATAGAAAATGGTGATTTCAAGGGCAGAACTCTTTCCGACGTACTGAAAAACGAGGGAAAGAATTATCTTGGTAAGAACTGTGAAAGATTTGAGGAATTTCCCATTCTCATAAAGCTTATCGATGCTCTCGACAACCTTTCCGTTCAGGTGCATCCCGACGATGAATATGCGATGAAGGTCGAGGGTGAGTACGGAAAAACCGAGGCTTGGTATATTGTTGACTGTGATGAGGGTGCAGAGATTATCTACGGCTTCAAAAAGGACATCACAAAAGAGCAGTTCAGACAGAGCATAGAGGATAACACACTTCTTGAATACGTCAACCGTGTCAAGGTAAAGAAGGGCGATATCTTCTTTATTGAGGCAGGCACTCTTCACGCAATCTGCAAGGGTATACTTCTTGCCGAGGTGCAGCAGAATTCCAACACGACCTACCGTGTTTACGATTACGGCAGACTTCAGAACGGCAAGCCCCGTGAGCTTCACATAGACAAGGCTGTTGATGTTACAAGCACAAAGGCTCTTGACTGCTCCGGCGCACCTATGGGTGAAAGAGAGAAGAAGGACGGCTATTTTGATACTCTTCTGACAAAATGCGAGCTTTTCACTGTGAACCGTCTTGAAATTGAGGAAAGAGCAGTGCTTACTGCAGACGAAAGCTCCTTTGTTTCGCTTGTTTGTCTTGAGGGTAACGGCGTTGTTATGCACGGTGACACCTGTGTAACTCTTTATAAGGGTGACAGTCTTTTCGTACCCGCCAATTTCGGTGAGTTTGAGATTTTAGGCAATCTTACGGTAATTGAAACGAGGGTGTGACTGTAGGGACCGGCGTCCCCGACGGTCCGCATCATTTTTGGGTGTACCCGGCGGTCCGCATCATTTTTTTCTTGACAAACCCTTATCTCAGTGCTATTATAAACTTACAATAAATAATCTTCAGGGCGAGGTGCAATTCCTCACCGGTGGTATGAGCGGTTATTTCCGCTCGAGCCCACGAGCCTTCAGAGGCTGATTCGGTTAAATTCCGAAGCCGACGGTATAGTCCGGACGAAAGAAGAAAAATACATATTTATTTGTATTTTTGCCTGTGGATTTATTATCCGCAGGCTTTTTTGGTTCCCTGAACTGAAAGGTTGGTTTTTATGAAGAAAACACAGCAGAAAGCCCTTGAGAGACTTGCAATCACCGCTATGCTCAGCGCAGTGGCATTCGTACTGTTTCTCCTTGAGTTCCCCGTAATACCCTCGTTGGGTCACCTTAAGCTTGATTTCAGTGATATTCCCGCCCTTATTGCAGGCGTACTTTTCGGCCCCGTATACGGCGTTGGCGTTGAATTTATCAAAAATCTCATTGAGCTTCTTATTAAGGGCATGGGTACACAGATGGGCTACGGAAATCTTATGAATTTCATCGTGGGCTGTGCTTATGTAGTACCCTTCAGCGTAGTTTACACCAAGCTTGCAAAAAGTCATAAAAGAAAGCTGAGGCTTGCAGCTTCCTGCGCTTGCGGACTTGTTTCTATAGTCGTTTTGGGTATAGCGGCAAACTATTTTATCGCTCCTCTTTTCTTCAGACATTTTCTCGGTATAAACCTTGATAATGCAGGCTTATGGGCGGCAGTGTGGGGTGCAACTGCAATAAACGCAATCAAGGGCGTTATGCTTTCTGTTATAAGCGTACCCGTTACGGAGGTGCTTATAAAAAAGCTCAGAAAAATTCTTCACTGACATAAAATAACAGAAAAAACTTCGGCAAAACTATTGACTTAATAAAACGGTGCTGATATAATACATCGTAAATTAAATACTTTCCTTATTAAGAGAAGCGGAGGGGACAGGCCCTGAGAAGCTCGGCAACCTGCAATTGTAAGGTGCTAAATCCTGCGGTATGACCGGAAGATGAGGTTTACTTCAAGCGGTCAGACTATGACCGCTTTTTTAATGCGCAATTCTCAATGCGCAATTCGCAATTGCGCTGAAGCAAGGCAAAGGAGGGAAAATGCAGCCCGCCAAAGGACCGCCTGCTTACGTTAGAATTATCCCTAATCACCCACGTTTACAATTTACATCAACATAAAAATTTCAAAGTAAAGGAGTTTAAAAAATGGCAAGACATCTTTTCACATCAGAGTCCGTAACAGAAGGACATCCCGATAAAATCTGCGACCAGATTTCCGACGCAGTGCTTGACGATATCTATTCACATGACCCTCAGGCAAGAGTTGCCTGCGAAACAACGGTAACAACAGGCCAGGTTCTTGTTATGGGCGAAATCAGCTCAACACACAAGCCTGACGTAGCTAAGATTGCAAGAAGAGTTATCAACGAAATCGGCTATGATGACGGCGCAAAGGGCTTCGACGGCAATACCTGCGCAGTTCTTGTTGCTCTTGACGAGCAGTCACCCGACATCGCTATGGGTGTTGATAAATCCCTCGAGCTCAAGGGCGGCGAGGAGGATGCATATAACCTTCACGGTGCAGGCGACCAGGGTATGATGTTCGGCTTTGCCTGCGATGAAACCGAGGAGCTTATGCCTCTTCCCATTTCACTTGCACATAAGCTTGCAAAGCAGCTTACAAAGGTACGTAAGGACGGCACACTCGATTATCTCCGTGCAGACGGTAAGAGTCAGGTAACCGTTGAGTACGACGAAAACGGCAAGCCTGAGGCAGTAACGGCGGTTGTTGTTTCTTCACAGCACAGCGCAGACGTAGAGCTCGATAAGATCCGCAAGGATATCACAGAGCTTGTTATCAAGCCTGTTATTCCTGCAGAGCTTATGAGAGAGGATACAAAGATTTACGTTAATCCCACAGGCCGTTTCGTAACAGGCGGTCCTCAGGGTGACAGCGGTCTTACCGGCAGAAAGATTATCGTTGACACCTACGGCGGATACTCACGTCACGGCGGCGGAGCCTTCTCAGGTAAGGACCCCACAAAGGTTGACAGAAGTGCAGCCTATGCCGCAAGATACGTTGCAAAGAACGTTGTTGCCGCAGGTCTTGCATCAAAGTGTGAGGTGCAGCTTGCATATGCAATCGGCGTTGCAAAGCCTGTTTCCGTTATGGTTGATACCTTCGGCACCGGCAAGCTTTCCGACGATAAGATTTCCGAAATCGTAAACAAGGTCTTTGACCTTCGTCCCGCAGCAATCATCGATACTCTTAAGCTCAGAGCACCCATCTACCGTCAGCTTGCAGCATACGGTCACGTGGGCAGAGAGGATCTTGATGTTCAGTGGGAAAAAACAGATAAAGTTGATGCTATAAAGGCATTGGTATAATCTAATTTAAATAAGGAGCTATCAAAATGAAAAAAGAACTTAAGATGAAGCACATCTTCATTCCCGTACTCGTTATTGTTATCGTACTCGGCATCGTTGCCGCAGTGCTCAGCAAGTCAGACGACGTTGTAACACCTACCGATGCAGTTACATACGTTGACGAGCAGGGAAATATTTATCACCTTGAGGCTAACGGTGAAACACACTACGGCGCAGCACACTAAAGATAAAGCACCCGTGAGGGTGCTTTTCTTATTTGAAATTTTACTTTACAATAAAGAAAAACAGTGGTATAATATACACAGCTTCGGCTGAAATCTATTAAGAACGGAGATACGTTATGGGATTTTTAACAGGTAAAACAGCTATTATCACCGGTGCAGGCCGTGCAGTGTTAAGTGACGGCAGATGCGGTTCAATCGGCTACGGTATTGCAACTGCTTATGCAAAGGAAGGTGCTAACCTTGTAATCACCGGCAGAAACGTGAAAAAGTTAGAGGATGCAAAGGAAGAGCTCGAAAGACTTTACGGTATAAAGGTGCTTGTTTGCGCAGCAGACGTAAATGAGGGTGCAGACAACGAAGCGGTTGTAAACGGAGTTGTCAAGGCGGCTATAGATGAATTCGGCAGAATAGATGTGCTTATAAACAACGCTCAGGCTTCGGCTTCAGGCGTAAAAATCGAGGACCATACAACAGAGCAGTTTAATCTTGCTATGTATTCGGGTCTTTATGCAACCTTCTATTATATGAAGGCTTGCTATCCTTATCTTAAGGAAACTCAGGGATCAATCATCAACTTTGCTTCAGGTGCAGGTCTTTTCGGCAATTTCGGTCAGTGCTCCTACGCTGCCGCCAAGGAGGGCATAAGAGGTCTCAGCCGTGTTGCTGCAACAGAGTGGGCAAAGGACGGTATCAACACAAACATTATCTGTCCTCTCGCATGGACAGCTCAGCTTGAAGGCTTTGAGAAGGCATATCCCGATGCATTCAAGGCAAACGTAAAGATGCCTCCCGCAGGTCATTTCGGTGACCCCGAAACAGAAATTGGCAGAGTATGCGTTCAGCTTGCAAATCCAGATTTCAAATATCTCAACGGTGAAACACTCACCCTTGAGGGCGGTATGGGCTTAAGGCCGTAAGAGTTAATATGCTGTCGGCAGTCGGGTTTTTCGACTGCCGATTTTATATTTATTTTGCCTCTCTGTATTGTATATTGAAAAGAAATATGTTAATATATATTAAATGGTTTATTCAAAAGCAAATTTAACTCAGGAGTTGATATTATGTCTTACAAAGAAAAATACAATCAGTGGTTAACCTTCGATGAGGAAACAAGAAAAGAGCTCGAAGCTATCACCGATGAAAAGGAAATTGAAGACAGATTTTATAAGGAGCTTGCATTCGGCACAGGCGGACTTCGCGGAATTATGGGTGCAGGCACCAACAGAATGAATAAATACACCGTAGGCAAGGCTACATACGGTGTTGCCAAATATCTCAGGAGCAAGACCGAGGGTGAAATCAAGGTCGCTCTTGCTTACGATTCGAGAAACAACTCAGCATATTTTGCTAAGGTTGCGGCAGGTATCTTTGCCTCTTGCGGCTTTAAGGTATATCTTTACGAAACTCTTGTTCCCGTACCCGTGCTTTCCTTCACAACGGCACATTTAGGCTGTACTGCAGGCGTTATGGTCACCGCATCCCACAATCCCAAGGAGTATAACGGCTACAAGGTATATGACAGTAAGGGCTGTCAGCTCTGCACCGACGATGCAAAGGCTGCAATCGGCTTTATCAACGCGATTACGGATTTCTCCGCCATTCCCTTCTCCGACAGTGATGAGGGTATTGAATATATCGGTCAGGCAGTGCTTGAGGATTACTACAAGGAGCTCGGAAAGCAGTCCCTTTACACTGAAAAGAGCGACCTTAAAATCGTTTACACACCTCTTCACGGTACGGGTAACATTCCCGTACGCCGTATGATTGACGGTATGAATGTAACCGTAGTCAAGGAGCAGGAAATGCCCGACGGTAACTTCTCGACGGTGAGAAGTCCCAATCCCGAGGAAAAGGATGCGCTTACAATCGCAATCGAAAAGGCGAAGGAAATCGGTGCCGACCTTGTTTTCGGTACTGACCCCGACTGCGACAGAGTAGGTATCGCAGTTAAGGACGGAGATAATTATGTACTCTTCACGGGTAACCAGACGGGCGCTATGCTTGTTAATTTCGTGCTGACAATGAAGAAGGCTTCTCTTTCCGAAAAGTCAACTCTTGTAAAAACTATCGTTACCTCAGAGCTTGGTGCCAATATCGGCAGAGCCTTCGGCTTACAGATTGAAGAAACTCTCACCGGCTTCAAGTATATCGGTGACAAGATGAATAAGTACGAGGCAAGCGGCGAGCAGGAATTCATTATCGGCTACGAGGAGTCCTACGGCTATCTTGTGGGTACTCACGCAAGAGATAAGGATGCAGTTGTTTCATCAATGCTTATCTGCCAGATGGCAGCGTGGTATAAAAACAGAGGTATGACCCTTGTTGACGGACTTAATGAAATCTATGCTGAATACGGCTATTACCTTGACCACCTTGATTCTTATACCCTCAAGGGCAAGGACGGTGCAGAGAAGATTCAGCAGCTTATGGTATACTTCAGAAACAAGGGTACAGACCTTTTCGAGGGTATAAACGAGGTTATGGATTTTGAAAAGGGCATCCGTGACCTCCCGAAGGAAAACGTGCTCAAGTATCTCTGGGATGACGGGTCATGGATGGCAGTAAGACCCTCCGGTACAGAGCCTAAAATCAAGGTTTACTATTCAATTCAGGATAAAACAAAGGAAGCTTCTCAGGAAAGACTTGCAAAATACAGAGAAGAGATTTCAAAGGTAATAGAGGGCTGAAGGTAAGGCAAAAACTCTATAGAAAAATTTGAAAAACCTATTGACAACTCTTTACAGTTATGATAAACTCATTCATACCGCATATTACGGGCGGCGTGTTTCGGTGCGCCTAAGTGATGAAAATCCGCCCCAAAGTAGCGAGTCCATAATAAAGGAAGGAAAGAAACTATGTACGCAATTATCGAAACAGGCGGCAAGCAGTACAAGGTTGAAGCAGGCGACGTTCTCTTCATCGAAAAGCTTGACGTAGAAGCAGACTCCGAGGTTACCTTTGACAAGGTTATCGCAGTTGGCGCAGATGACGGCATCAAGGTTGGTGCTCCCTATGTTGACGGCGCAACAGTAAGTGCAAAGGCAATCAAGAACGGTAAGGGCAAGAAGGTTGTAGTATTTACTTACAAGCCCAAGAAGAACGCTAAGCGTAAGATGGGCCACAGACAGCCCTACACAAAGGTTGAGATTTCAGCTATCAACGCTTAATGATCAGGGCAACATTTTACAGAAAAGGCGATAAGCTCAGAGGCTTTGAAATTTCGGGTCACAGCGGATACGCTGAAGAGGGAAGCGACATAATATGTGCTTCGGTTTCCTCAGCGGCATATATGGCGGTAAATACGGTGACGGATGTTATCGGTGAATACGGCGAAGCGACGGTTGACGAGGGATATCTCGAATTCACAACCGAAAGTGACAAAACGGAGGTTCAGGCAGTCCTTAAAGGCTTACAGCTTCACGTAAAGGCCCTTGCAGAGGATTATAATGAATATATCCTTTGCAAAGAAAAAACTGTTTAAAAGAATAATACGGAGGTGTAACAAATGCTTAAGATAAACATTCAATTATTCGCTCACAAAAAAGGTATGGGTTCAACCCGTAACGGCCGTGACTCAGAATCAAAGAGACTCGGCGTTAAGCGTGCAGACGGTCAGTTCGTTCTTGCAGGCAACATCCTTGTAAAGCAGCGCGGCACTCACATCCATCCCGGTAACAACGTTGGCAGAGGTAAGGTCGATTCACTCTTTGCTCTTATCGACGGCAAGGTAAAGTTCGAAAGAATGGGTAAGGATCGCAAGAAGGTAAGCGTTTACGCAGTAGAGCAGTAATCTTGGCATTACTTAATTGCATAGCATAGGCACGTCAGCAGACGTGCCTTTCTTTTTTCGTCCTTAATATGCGTACTCTTACCGCCTTTGATGAAAGGTTTATAAGTGAACCGTAAAAAGGCATAAACATTATCACGGAGACAATGTTAAAAAGAATATGAAAAAGTGAAACCTGCATAGAAGGATTACCGTATGCCGAAAGAAGCTCAGAAAAGGGGACAGCCTCGCCGAGAATAAGGAAAATTACGCTTCCGAGCAGGTTGAAGATAAGATGAATCATACCGACCTGCTTAGCCTCTCTGCTTTTACCGATTGCCGAGAGCATTGAGGTGAATACCGTACCGATATTCTGACCGAGCACAATGTAAACCGCACTTTCCGTGCTTACAAGCCCCTGCATACAAAGGCTCTGTAAAATTCCCACCGTTGCTGAGGAACTCTGCATTATAACCGTCATAAGAACTCCCGTTATAATACCCATAATTTTGCCCTTGCAGGAGGCGACGATGAAGGAGAGAAATAGGGGATTTTCCTTCAGAAACGAAAAGGCGTCACCCATAATATCAAGTCCGAGAAACAGAAGTCCGAAGCCGAGAATTATTTCTCCGGTGTGTCGGAGCTTTTTTCTTTTTGAAAGCAGAATGAGAAGTACCCCCGAAGAGACTGCAAGGGGAGCGACGGCGGAAAAATCGAAGGCTATAAGCAGGCTCGTAACGGTAGTACCTATGTTTGCACCGAGCACGAGACCCGTCGCCTGAAAAATGCTTATGATTCCCGCCTCGACGAAGCCGACGGTCATAACCGTAACCGCAGTTGAGGATTGGATAAGACCCGTAACGGCAGTACCCGTAAGCACAGCCTTCAGCTTAGTACCTGCTGCCACGGCAAGAAAAGCCTTCAGCTTTTCACCGAAGGCTTTTCCCGTACCCTCACTCATTATTTTCATACCGTAAAGGAAAAGACCTATTCCGCAAAGAAGGTTAATAAAATATATCATATTCCTTTTCTCCCTATTGCAAAATAAACGAAGTTACAGTATAATTATTTAAATGAGAAAAGAAATATGAAGAGAAAGGGATGGTTTTATGAATATTACTCCGAAACCGAATTTTATTCAGGTTTTTTCAGGTGAATGCTGGCTTAAGGAAAACAAGGTTACCTATGTTACCGATGAGAAGCTCGGCGACGAGGCTTACTCAATCGAAATAAGAGAGGGAGAGACGGTTATCACATCAAAGGGTGAAAAGGGCAGATATTATGCTCATCTTACCCTCACTCAGCTTGAAGAGGCGGGCAAGACACCTCTTTGCAGAATCGAGGATGAGCCTGCATTTCCATACAGAGGCTTTCATATCGACTCGGCAAGACATATGCAGACCATTGACGAAATCAAGGCATACATAACCGCTGCCGCAAGGTATAAGTATAACGTTTTCCACTGGCATATCTGTGATGATCAGGGTTTCCGTATGGAAAGCGAAAAGTATCCCGAGCTTAATAAGATCGGCTCATACAGAAAGTGTCACGGCTTCGGCAGTGAGAATATGTCCGCTTACGGCGGCTATTACACAAAGGATGAAATCCGTGATGTAATAGCATTCTGTAAGGAGAAATTCATCGAGGTTATCCCCGAAATTGATATGCCCGGTCACACGAAGGCTATTCTTGCCACTTATCCCGAGCTTTCCTGCAGGGGAAAGGCTGTTGAGGTTGAGACCGTCGGCGGTATCTTCAAGGATATTATGTGTGCAGGTAAGCAGGAGGTTTTTGATTTCTGCTTCGGACTTCTTGACGAGGTTATGGAGCTTTTCCCCTCGGATTATATCCATATAGGCGGCGACGAGGCTCCCAAGGCACGTTGGTGCGAGTGTGAAAAGTGTCAGGCAACAATCAAGGCAGAAAAGCTCGAAAATGAGGAGCAGCTTCAGGCCTACTTCACAAAGAGAATAGTTGCATATCTCAAGGAGAAGGGCAAGAAGGCAATCTGTTGGAATGAGACCCTCAACTCAGGTCTTATCGGTAAGGATGATACAATAATTGCAAACTGGATGGACAGAAATAATCTCTGTGCTGAATTTGCAAATAAGGGCGGCAAGGTTATTGCCGAGGACTTCTATCACTACTACCTTGACTATGAGTACGGTATGACACCGCTGAGCAAGACCTACGCCTATAACCCCAGATTCAAGGGCCTTGACAGTGAGGGCGAGAAGAATATCATCGGGGTTGAAGCTCCCATCTGGACAGAGTATGTTGAGGATTTCGACAGAATGAGTTATATGTGCTTCCCGAGGCTTATTGCCGTGGCGGAAAGCGGCTGGACAAGAAATTCCGAAAAGGATTACAATGATTTTAAGGTAAGAGTAAATAATCAGAAGGATTTCCTTCTTTCACTGGGCATAAAGCAGGCTGACGAAAAATGCTGGGATCCGGGCGTAGTGACAAGAATAAAGATTTCGCTCGGAAGACTTATAAAGTCAATCAACCGAAACAGCATAAGTGCAACACTTTTCCCAAACAGAAACGATGACTGAAAAAAGCACCCCACGGGGTGCTTTTTTATCTTCTTACAACCTCACCGGTCTTGGCATCAATAATGTTATTGAAAACGCCGATGTGGCTTGTGGAAATAAACTTGTCAAGATGGAGTGAGCCGAAATACCAACGTCTGAAGGTGCAGATACGACTGATATCCTCGAGATAGGTGTTGATAGCGGTTATGCTTGCATCGCTGCCCGTGTCGAGAAGAAGGAAGTCCTTGATTTTTGCAGGCGGCTCGTGTGTTATGATGATGTCAACATTACCGTCATATTGCTGAAGGTTGTCAACGCCCTCGACAAGCTCATCTCTTGTGGGAATCTCCATTTCTGACCAGGTTTCCATTTCATACCTGTATTCAAGGTCGGGACTTTCGCCACCGCCCATAGTGAATATTTTCACACCCTCTATGGTGAAGATCTGTCCTCTCATAAGGTGGAAGATGTTGGAGGCGATATGGTGCACCTTTCCGCCGTTCCACTTTTTGATTTTGAGCTTGCTGAGCATCTCAAAATTCTCATGAGTACCGTCAACGAAACAGATATTGTATTTTTTCTTATTCAGCTTTTTAAGAGCGTTCATTTCTTCCTTGCCGCCATCCCAGATAAAGCCGAAATCGCCGCAGATGATGAGAGTGTCGCCTGCCTTGAGCTTTTTGAGCCTCGGATCGTCAAAGCGTGAAAGAATTCCGTGGGTATCACCGGTTACATATATCATAGGGTAAACCTTAAACAGAAGCTCTGTCCCTTTCTTCTGAAGTAAAAATTCATTTTTTGTTAAATGAAAATACTGTACTTTTACCGATATTACTGTTATAATAAAGTACCAAATAAACTTTATGACTATATATTATCACAGTTTATCGGATAATGCAAATATAAAAGGAAAATTTCAATAACTTTACATTTCGGGGTGGAATTTAAAATGAAAAGATTTATCTGTTTATTAATGACAGTTACCGTAATACTCTCTCTTACCGCTTTTTCCTCATCTGCGCTTTACGGCTCAGGCGATGCAACAAAGGACTTGTTTTCTGAAGTCTACTATCTTGAAAGTCTCGACGAGGGTACTGTTTTCTTTGATAAGGACAGTGATGTCAAGGTGCCGATAGCAGGCTTCAGCAAGGTGATATCCGCAGTGGTTGCCCTAGAAAAGTGGCAGAATCTTGATGGAGATATTCTTCTCACAAAGGAAGCTCTTTCCGTTGTAAAATACGGCTACGGCTATAAGACCGCACTTTACAAGGCAGGGGAGACGGTTACGAAAAAGGAACTTTTCGACTGTCTTGTGGTTTACAGTGCAAACGATGCGCTGAGCATAATCGCCTATGATACATACGGTACCGAGGCTGAATTTATAAATCAGATGCAGGCTCTCTGTGACAGAATCGGATGCACCTCAACGGTTATCAAGAATATTACCGGCTACGATACCGAAGGACAGTACACAACTGCACGTGACGTGGCCAAGATTATGAAATACGCCTATTCATTACCTGCCTTTGCAGAAAGCCTTGCTCTGCAGGGTGTTACCCTTGCTCCGACTCAGTTCAACGATGAGAGATACTACTCAACGGGCAACAAGATGATAAACAGCGGAATTCCCGACTACTATCATTCGTCGGTGGTTGCAGGAAAGCACACCAGCACAACAGAGGCAGGCGAGTGCATCGCGGTCATATCAAATCAGGACGGATATTCCTATCTTACCGTTGTAATGAAGGGAAAGCTTGAAAATATCGACAGTGATGAGATTAACGAAAACACTTCGATGACCGATGCGCGCAGAATGCTTGAATGGGTTTACTCAAACATCAGATACAGAACGGTTGTGGTACCCACTCAGACCGTAGCGGTCATAGAGGTCACCGCAGGCAAGGATGCAGATACATTAAGACTCGTACCCGAGAGTGAGATTTCCGCTCTCGTACCTGCGAATGCAACACCGGATTCCGTTAAATTTACACTTATCGAGGGTCCTGCAGATAACAGAATAACAGCACCCGTAAAGGCGGGGGACATCATTGCAAAGGCGGATGTTGAGTATTCGGGAATAAAAATCGCAACGGTAAATCTTGTTGCGGCAAACAGCATAGAGATGAGCTTTACGGGTCTTCTTATGTCGGGAATATCCGCAGTTCTCTCCTCAAGGATTTTTATAATTGTTGTTGCTTTGCTTGCTCTTGTTGCAATAGTCATTTTTCTTCTCAATCTGCTTGAATACAGAAAAAAGCTCAGCGGCGATGCTGAAGAAGAGGCTCCTGCAGATAAAAAAGCAGTATTCAACAAGCTTCTCAAAAAGGACAAAGCAGACAAAAATGACACAAATGCAAAGAAAAAGGTAACAGTGTCGGAAGATAAATATGAATAAAAAGGAAATATTCTTACCTTCGGCGGTATGTGAAGTCTCTTTGCTTGACAGTCGGCGGTAAATTATAGTATATTATATATGTATATATACTGGAAAAAAGCAATTATTTTTCAGGAAGGATGAGACTATGAAAAAACTGATTAAGATGAGTCTTGCGCTTATAACTGCTATTGTTGCGGCGAT
>JAZULG010000043.1:0-1801 GCA_045603005.1 Acutalibacteraceae bacterium | reverse complement strand
GCCTCGTCAATTGCCGAGAGAGCTGAAAGAGCATTCCTTCTCTGTCTTTCCGTTGCGAGCATAGCCTGAGTGGTGTCTATTCTGTCCGTACCGAGAAGACTTTCTACCTTTTCGGTAAGCTCCTTCATACCTTCGCCGTTCTGAGCGCTGACGTAGACAACATTTTTTATTGAGCCTTCAATAAAGTCCGTATCTGCCTTTGAGGGAAGGTCGGTTTTATTTATGATTGCGATAACGTTTTTATTTTCGCAAAGCTTAAGTATTTCCTTATCGTAGCCGTCAAGACCCGATGAGCCGTCAAATACGGCGAGCACGAGAGAAGCTCTTTCAATACGGCTTTTAGCCATATCAACGCCGATGGCTTCAACAACGTCATCACTTTCTCTTATACCTGCAGTGTCGGCAAGACGAAGCACAACCGAGCCGAGACGTACCGTTTCTTCAACAATGTCACGGGTAGTGCCGGCTATATCTGTAACGATTGAACGGCTGTAACCGCTGAGCATATTCATAAGTGCGCTCTTTCCTACGTTGGGCTTACCGACAATGGCGGTATCAACGCCCTCGCTGATTGCCTTTCCCGAATCAAAGCGGTCAAGAAGGGAAGCAAGCTCCTCACGTACTCTGCCGAGATTTTCTCCGAGCTCAGAAAAATCAAGGTCGGGTATATCCTCGTCGGGATAGTCTACCCAGGCACTCATATGTGCTGAGGCTGAAAGGAGTACCGAGCAGAGGGAGTCGATTTTTTTGCTCAGAGCACCCTCAAGGGCAGTAAGGGCAACCTTCATTGCGCTCTCGTTACGTGCACCGATAAGGTCCATAACCGCTTCCGCTTCGGAAAGGTCAAGCTTGCCGTTAAGAAAGGCTCGCTTTGTGAATTCTCCCGCTTCTGCAGGGAAAGCACCTGCATCGAGTACTGCTCGTAAAATACGGTTGGTAACATAAATACCGCCGTGGCATGAAATCTCCACCGTATCCTCGCCCGTATAGCTTTTCGGAGCGCGGAAAACCAGAGCCACGCATTCGTCGAGAGCTTCTCCGTTGCTTACTGCCTTGCCGTGGGCGGCACTGTAGCCCTTGAGTGAAGAAAGAGGCTTCCCCGAGGTGGGCACTATTATTTTATCTGCGATTTCTATTGCATCATCGCCTGAAATTCTTATTACGCCTATACCGCCCGCACCGAGTGGGGTGGATATGGCTGCTATTGTGTGGGACATTGTGTTCCTCCTTGGGAGGGCCAAGGGCCAAGGGCCGAGGGCCGAGGGAATAGGTGCCCTCTCCGTCAGATGATCTGCATCTGCCACCTCTCCCAAAGGGAGAGGCAAGTGAGAAGCGACTTAAGTAAGAAGGATATATCTTGGCTCTCCCCTTGGGAGAGCAGTCAAGACAAGGTCTTGACTGAGAGGGCAATCCCCTTACTACTTGCTACTGACTACTCTTACATCCGTCTGCCTTTAATCAGCGTCTGAGAAGCTTGATAGCCTTGATCTTTGCCTGTCTTGCGGCAGGGGCAAGCTTTGCATAGGAGTAATATTTCATCTTATTTCCTACAAGCACGTATTCACCGATAAATTCGTGATAGTCAGACGAAAAGCTCTTTTTGAAATCGTATATACCCTTGAAGTTGTCAAGAGGAATCATTTCACCGAGAGTACCGTCCTCATTAAGGGCGGGAGTTTCAACCTTTACGTAACCTAAATCGTGGATGTCACAGCCCCTTGCGATGCTCTCCTTAAGTCTGAGATAGTTGAGGTAGTGGCTTGAGCGGGTGTTGTTTCTTATAACGTTTCTCGTGCCGCCG
>JAZULG010000042.1:0-5647 GCA_045603005.1 Acutalibacteraceae bacterium | reverse complement strand
TCTTTCTGCACTCCAAGCCTCGGCAATCTGCTCATAGGAGCCGTTGAAGATGTCTGCTCTCCAGAAGCCGTCCTTTGCGCCGTACATACACCAGTCAGAGCTCCACATACCGTGTCCTGTTGCCTTATAGGTCCAGAGCATCCAGCTGTAATTGAGCTTATTCATTGTTGAGAAGCAGTTGTTCCATGTGGTAGCCTTATGGGGATAGAATTCACCTACCATAAGAGGTACGTTAGGATGGATTGCCATTGTAAGAAGAAGGAAGAAGTTGAAAATGAAGTCTGAGTTGTTATAGAAGTGTACCTGATAAACAACGTGGTCCCAGCCCTTAATAAAGGTGTGAGGAAGAGCGAAGCCTGTCCAGATAGCCTCCATTGTGATGATATGATCCTCGTCAACGGCACGAACTGTATCGTAAAGACGGCTGTAGATCATTTCGTTCTTTATTCTTCTTGTGAGCTCACCGCAGGAAACGTCGCACATAGGCTCGTTGAGAAGGTCATACATAGCAACGGCAGGGTTGCCGTTGAAGCGTGAAGCGATAGCAGTCCAGAGCTCGTCTGTGAGTCTGCGGTATTCCTCGCCGCGTTCGCTGTTTTCCATAAGCTGAGCACCTGCAAAGCCTCTGCCCGAGTGGGGAGCATCACTCTGTGAGCCTACCGCACCGTGCATATCAAGGATAACGTAAAGCTCTCTTTCGGAGCATTCCTCAACAACCCAGTCAAGGATTGAGAAATCCCATTCGCCGTTTTCGTCAAGGATTTTTGTACCCTTATCGTCGTAGTAGAAGTTTCTGTACCAGAAGGGTACGCGGACACAGTTGAAGCCCATAGCCTTAATGTTGTCAAGGTCGTACTCTGTAATCCAGTTCTCATAGAACATGTTAAGAAGCTCCTGAGCCTTTTCTCTGCCGAAGCGTTCCTCAAGCTTATCGTAAACCATTTCGCCGTCATACTTCTTTTCTGCGAGCACCTCGGCGCGAATGTGGTCAGGCTTACGCCAGTCCTCACGGACAAGCCATGCACCTAAGTTTACGCCCTTGAGCTGTACTTCTTCGCCTCTCTGATTGACAATTTTTCTGCCCTTTGTTGTAAGGAAGTCCTCGTCTGTGAAGCCTGTTACCTCCTCTGTCTCTGCGTCTGTTGCGCTTACAAAGGGGATTGCAGTAAGCATCATAACAAGGCAAAGCATAAGACTGAGTGTTCTTTTAAAGATTTTCATACTTATTTCTCCTTTTGTATTTATTTGGTATATATAATTATACAACTAATTCATAAAAAGTCAATCGGATTTATTTTTATCCTCTCTTTTTTGTTGATTTGTTCCTCTCGGGGTGATATAATTAAGACAATTTATTTTAGGTGGTGCTAATATGGAAAAATATCTTATCGTCGGAGCAGGCAGAAGCGGCATCTGCTCAGCCAATATGCTTCACGCTCTCGGCAAAAAATACGCAATATACGATGCCAACGTTAACTTAGATAAAGAAATGCTCCTTGACCGTCTCGACAATAAGGACGTTGAGATTATTCTCGGTGACGTGACAGAAAACAGCCTTGAGGGTATTAACATCTGTGTAACTTCCCCGGGTGTACCTCTTGAGACACCTATCCTTACTGCGGTGAAGGAAAAGAATATCCCCATATGGAGTGAAATCGAGCTTGCATACCGCTATGATAAGGGCTCCGTTATCGGCATCACGGGCACTAACGGCAAAACTACCACCACCTCTCTTACCTACGAAATCGTAAAGAGGTGGAAGGAAAATACCCTTCTTGTGGGCAATATTGAAATTCCCTATACGGGACTTGCTCTCGAATCCGCAGAGGGCGGTGCAACGGTAGCTGAAATCAGCTCCTTCCAGCTCGAGACTATGCTCACCTTCAAGCCTAAGGTAAGTGCCATTCTCAACATTACTCCCGACCATCTGGACAGACACAAGACCATGGAAAACTACGCCGACGTAAAGAAATCCATTGCTAAAAATCAGGACGAAAATGATTTCTGCGTACTCAATTTTGAGGACAGCGTCCTTCGTGAATTCGGTAAGGATTTAAAATGCAATGCTGTATTTTTCTCCTCACTTCGCGAGCTTTCCGACGGACTTTACTATAAGGACGGCGTGATTTACATCGCAGAAAAGGGCGTAAGCACCCCCTATATCCGTACTGATGAGACAAACCTTGTAGGTCTGCACAACTTTGAAAACATAATGGCCGCCGTTGCTATGACAAGAGCCTTCGGTGTACCCGATGAAATAATAAAGCAGGCGGTACGCGAGTTTGTTGCCGTTGAGCACAGAATAGAATTCGTTGCTGAAATCAAAGGCGTAAAATACTATAATGACTCAAAGGGCACTAACACCGATGCGGCGATTAAGGCTATTGATGCAATGCCCTCAAAGACCGTACTTATTGCGGGCGGATACGATAAAAAGAGCGAATATGACGAGTGGGTGAGCCGTTTCCCCGAAAAGGTAAGAAAGCTTGTACTTATCGGTCAGACACGTGAAAATATTGCCGCCGCCTGCGAAAAAATCGGCTTTAAGGATTACTGCTTTGCAGAGTCTCTCGAAGAGGCAGTAAGCATCTGCGCCGAAAGCGCAAAGGAAGGCGACTGCTGTCTGCTTTCTCCTGCCTGTGCTTCATGGGGTATGTTTAAGAATTACCAGCAGAGAGGCACAATGTTCAAGGAATACGTAAAAGCACTCAAATAAGAAAAGAATGCCTCCGCGGCGAGCGGATGGAAAAGAGCGAGTGTATTGTAAAAATAATACAGAAAGAGCAATCCGATGTAATTGGGTTGCTCTTTAATGTTTGCTTTTTGTTTTCGTACCCGCTCTGCGTGGGGGTGACGGTGGCGGGTGTGCCGGCAAGGTGGGAGAATAACCTTTCTCATTGAGAAAGGTGGCAAAATCGCAGATTTTGACGTAGGGAGTGTTATTGAAACAGGAAGATGAAAAAGCACAATCTCACAGTCGGATGTACGTAAAAAGTACGATATAAAAATCTGTTGACATTCACTTCCATTTGTTGTAAACTCAAATTGCACCCCGCCTCGGTACAATAAACAAAAAGGAGAACAAAAAAATGAAAAAGAAATCATTAATCGCTTTACTGGCTCTTATCACTGCTTGTATGCTTGTTCTCACAGCCTGCGGAGAAAAGGCAGCCACGGATACAGATGTGGCAGAGCAGACAACTCAGCCCGAAGCTGAATTAAGCTCAGTGACCTATGAACGCTCTCCCAAGGAGGGTGACGATTTAAGCATAACACAGATATACACCTTCTATTACGACGACAGTAATATCGTAAAGAAGGCGATTGTCGAATGGTCTACAGATGTCAGTGGGCCCGACAATGCGAAAGAGGGTTTAGAGTATCTTTTTGATGCGTGTAAAGGTCGTGAAGAAGAAGGAATTCCTGAGTGCAGCTATACTCAGGACGGAAGCATACATACCCTGAGGCTGGCCTTTGACCTGACAGATGAGGATGTAATTACGTCTTTTGCATCAAGCATTTTTTATATCGAAAACAGCGGTGAAGGCGTTACCCTTGAGGAGGTAGAAAAAACTGCCTATGCCTATGGTATGGTAAGGGCTGAGCCCGGATTGAATCGGGTAACCTATGAATGCTCTTTTAATGAGGGTGACAATGTAAGCGCAACACAGATCTACACCTTCTATTACGACGACAGTAATATTGTAAAGAAGGCTGTTTCCGTAATTACTACAGATGTGAGCGAGCCCGGAAATCTAAAAGAGGGATTAGAGCATCTTTATTCCGAACTGCAGAGTGCAAACGGAGAAACGGGCATTTATGATTATAGCTACTACACCGGCTTCGTATCCTTGTGCATCCTGAGAATAGACTTTGACCTTACAGATGAACAAGCAATAACAACCTTCAAATCAGGCTTTTTACACATCAGCACCGACGGTAAAGCCGTGACTCTCGAGACGGTAGAAAGTGCCGCAAATTACGCAGGGTATATAAAGATTGAAGCTTAATACAAGCTGAAGCAAGGGTATTTTACCCTTGCTTTTTCTTTGAGGTAAATAAAATACCGATTGACATCCGATTTCTTTGGTTGTATAATTGAATTATACCTTATATCGGTACAATAAACAAAAAGGAGAACAAAAAATGAAAAAGAAATCATTAATCGCTTTACTTGCTCTTGTTGTTGCATGTATGCTTGTTTTCGCCGCTTGCGGTGACAAGGCTGATACAGATAAGGGTGACAGTAACGCAGACAACACAAGCGCATCAACAGAGCTCACAACCGACGAAAACGGTGAGGTGTTTACTCCCAACGAGGGTACTCCCTTGCCTCTTCCCTCAACACCTGATGTAACAGAGCCCACAGCTCCCGCAGGCAAGACTGACGCTGAAAAGGTTGCAGATTATGTTGCTCTTGAAGGAACAACAATTATCAGTATGTTTGAATCAGGCTTCACTTCATCAGGTATGAATTGCACCTCAACTATAGAAGCAGTTGACACGGGTATCGTTTTGAAGATTTGCATCAACGATCTTGTTGACATTCCCGAAGAGCAGAAGGCTATGTTGCAGAGCACCTTTGACCAGAGTGCAGCTGCACTTTCAGGAAACTTCGCTCCCATTCAGGCAGAAATCCCCGAGCTTACATACGTTAAGTTCGATTTCTGTGAAAAGGACGGCGACTTAATTGCTACATTTACAATCGACGGCTCAGAAGCAGACGAACCCACAGTTGATGAGCCTACAGTTGACGAGCCTGTGGTTTCAACAGGTTCAGCATCATACATCATGCGCGAAGAGGAAGGCATAGTAGGGTTCACCTTCCTTTACAATGCAGACGGTAACGTTACAGAGGTAATCTACTCAGTAACAGCTGAAAACGTAGATGCAGATACACTTGCAGGCATCGACGAGGTTTATGATGCTCTCGAGCAGGTTAGGGGTATGGGCTGCAATATTGAAACAGACTATCTTTCTACTGACAGTTCCTTCGATTTAAGAGCTACAATTAAGATTTTAGGCGAAATCGATGTTGCTTTTGTAGGTGGCCTTATAGAAAAGGACTTTACGGGTGCAACTCTTTCCTTTGCTGATGCAGAATCAGCAGTTCTTGCTCTGGGCTTTGAAGCATACGAGCTTGATGCATAATTAAAAAGCAATGCAGATTAATGCGGAAACTGTGGTGACACAGTTTCCGTATTTTTTCATTTGCTTGTCCTCGCTGGACCGGCGTGACTTTCTTGAGGTCCTCTCCGTCACAGCTACGCTGTGCCACCTTTTTCTCCGAAAACGGGCAAAACCCTCCCGTCAGCCTGACGGCTGCCACCCTCCCTTTCAAGGAGGGCGAGGCTAAGGTTTGCACCTTCGGTGCTATTATAACCTCGTCACTTCGTGACACTCCCTCTAACAGAGGGAATTACCTTTCAAGGGAGCCGAGTAACCAAAGAACTTTTCTGCTTTTTTTAAGATTTCGGGAGACCACACGGGGTCTCCCCTACCGGCGGACTGATTCTTTCCGCTTCAACAGGCTTTCCACGCAATTTTGCATTTTGCTTGCCTGCCCTGAAAGGGAAGGGGGACCGCGTAAGCGGTGGAAGGGTCCGCATTTTGCATTCTTTTGCTCGCCGCAAGGGCATTCTTTTCT
>JAZULG010000041.1:0-13615 GCA_045603005.1 Acutalibacteraceae bacterium | reverse complement strand
GCAATAAGGGACAGAACGTACGTCTTGCTGCAAAGCTTACCGGCTGGAAAATAGATATCAAGCCTTTAAGTCAGGCAAACGCTTGAGAAGGGTGATAATATGACACCTAAGAAAATCCCTATGAGAAAATGCCTCGGCTGCGGAGAGATGTTTGCGCAGAAGGAGCTTGTAAGGGTAGTTAAAACAAAAATCAAAGAGGAAAACGAAGGCGAAGAGGAAAAATATGTCATCAGCCTTGATCTTATCGGCAAAAAGGCAGGCAGAGGCGCATATATCTGTAAGAAAAGCGAGTGCTTCTCTAAGGCGAGAAAAGCGAAACGCTTTGAAAAGGCACTGAGCTGTCAGATCCCCGAAGAGATTTTTGCTCTTATGGAGAAGGAGCTGAAGGAAAATGAATGATAAGTTTCTTTCGCTTTTAGGTATGGCAAGACGCTCGGGTAAGCTCAGCCTCGGTCACGATGCTGTTATTTCCTCGGTTGTGAAAAACAAGGCTTGCCTTTGTGTTGTTTCCTTTGAAGGCTCAGAAAGGCTGAAAAAAGAAATGGCACACGCCTGCTCCTATGATAACAAAAACATTCCCTTACTTATTACGGACTATACAATAACAGAGCTTTCGGCGGCTATAGGCTCAAAGGCGGCAGTAATCACTGTTGACGATGAGGGCTTCGCCAAAGCGTTACAAGACAGATACACTGACAGAAAGGAATGATACTTTATGCCAAGAGAAAAGTATAAAATTCACGAGCTTGCAAAGGATTTCGGTATGAACAGCAAGGCTATTATTGAAATTCTCGCAAAGCTTGACGATGAACCCAGAAAGCATACAACTGTTCTTGACGATAAGCAGCTTGACTACATCTTTGAAACAGTTACACAGAACAATCAGGTTGACTCCTTCGATGCATATTTTGCAGCAACTGCAGTAAAGGCAGAGGAAAAGAAGGAGGAGAAGGCCCCCGAGGTTAAGGCTGAGCCGGAAAAGAAGGCAGATGCTCCCGAAAAGAAGGAAGCTCCCAAGGCTCAGGCTCCCGCAAAGGCAGAGGCAAAGCCTCAGCAGAAGGCTCCCGAGAAGAGGGAGGCTCCCAAGGCAGACAGAAAGCCTCAGCCTCAGCAGAATCAGCAGCCTAAGAAGGAAAAGAATGACGGTCCTCTTCAGGCAAGAACAAAGGGCGAAAAGAGAACTGTTGACACAAGAAGCAGCAACGTTGATCTTGAGAAGTACAATGAGAAGTATGATGAAATGGCATCTCAGGGCGGCAGACGCGATAATGATATGGGTGCCGGCAAGCAGAAATTAAAGCAGAAGAGCCAGCAATACAACAAAAAGGGCGGAAAGAACGCCAAGAGAGAAACAGAAGCAGAAAGACTCAAGAGAATTGCAGCAGAAAGAGCAAAGAAGACTCTTACCGTTAAGATTCCCGATGAAATCACCGTAGGTGAGCTTGCTTCCCTTCTCAGAAGAACAGCCGCCGAGGTTATCAAGGAAATGTTCAAGCTCGGTACAATGGCAACCGTTAATCAGACAATCGACTTTGACACTGCGGAAATCGTAGCAACAGAGCTTGGTGCAAAGGTTGAAAAAGAGGTTGTTGTTTCAATCGAAGAAAGAATTATCGACGACCACGAGGATACTGCAGACGACCTTCTTCCCAGAGACCCGGTTGTTGTAGTTATGGGTCACGTTGACCACGGTAAAACATCAATCCTTGACGCTATCCGTAACGCTTCCGTTACTGCAACAGAGGCAGGCGGTATCACTCAGCACATCGGTGCTTACAGAGTTGATCTTGACGGTCAGAAGATTACCTTCCTTGACACTCCCGGTCACGCTGCTTTCACATCAATGAGAGCGAGAGGTGCTATGCCAACACATATTGCAGTTCTTGTTGTTGCCGCTGATGACGGTATTATGCCTCAGACAATCGAAGCTATCAACCACGCTAAAGCGGCAGAGGTTCAGATTATCGTTGCTATCAACAAGATGGATAAGGAAGGCGCAAACCCCGACAGAATTATGCAGCAGCTTACAGAATACAGCCTCGTACCCGAGGAGTGGGGCGGTGACACAATCTGTGTACCTGTTTCCGCAAAGACACATATGGGTATTGATTCACTTCTTGAGTCAATTCTTCTCGTTGCTGAAATGGCAGAGCTTAAGGCTAATCCCAACAGAGCGGCTAAGGGTGTTGTTATCGAAGCTAAGCTTGATAAGGGCCGCGGTCCCGTTGCAACTCTTCTTGTTCAGAACGGTACTCTTAAGGCAGGCGACATCGTTGTTGCAGGTCAGTCAGTTGGCCGTGTAAGAGTTATGTCCAACGAAAGAGGTCAGAGAATCAAGGAGGCAGGTCCTTCTGTACCTGTTGAAATCACAGGTCTTGATACAACTCCCAACGCAGGTGATACCTTCGACGTTGCTTCTGACGAAAAGCTTGCAAGAGAGCTTGTTGAAAAGAAGAAGCACGATGCAAAGCAGGCTGAATGGGGTGCAATGCAGAAGGTTACTCTTGATACTCTCTTCTCTTCACTTAAGGAAGGCGAGATGAAGGAGCTTGCAATCATCGTTAAGGCTGACGTTCAGGGCTCAGTTGAGGCTGTTAAGCAGAACCTTGAAAAGCTTTCAAACGAAGAAGTAAGAGTACGTGTTATCCACGGCGGTGTTGGTGCTATCAACGAGTCTGACGTACAGCTTGCGTCAGTTTCAAATGCTATTATTGTCGGCTTCAATGTCCGTCCTGATACAAATGCACAGACTCTCGCAGAGCGCGACAGCGTTGAAATGAGAATGTACAGAGTTATTTACGACTGTCTTGAAGAGGTTGAGGCTGCTATGAAGGGCATGCTCGCTCCCAAGACAAGAGAGGTTGCTCTCGGCAGAATCGAGGTACGTAACGTTATGAACCTTTCATCTGTAGGTAAAATCGCAGGCTCTTACGTACTCGAGGGTAAGGTTACAAGAAGCGCACAGATCCGTGTTGTCCGTGACGGTATTGTTATCACCGAGGATGCTATTTCTTCACTCCGCCGCTTCAAGGATGACGTGAAGGAAGTACAGTCAGGCTTCGAATGCGGTATCGGTCTTGAGAAGTTCAACGATATCAAGGAAGGCGACATTTTTGAGTGCTTCATGATTGAGGAATACAGAGACTGATTTTAATTGTATTTTCTGACTTTGTGTTTATTAAACAGAAGTCAGTAGTCAGTAGTCAGGGGAATGCATTTTATAAAGCATTCCTCCGGATTGCAGACTGAGTTTTATATATAAGAAAGGTAATACAAAATGGCAGGATTCAGAATTAACCGTGTGTCTGAGGATATCAGACGTGAGATTGTTTCTGTTATCAGAGAGCTCAAGGACCCGAGAGTTATGGGTAAAATGCTTACGGTTGTCCGTGTTGAAGTAAGCAGTGATGCTTCCTTCGCTAAGGTTTATGTAAGTGACATCAAGGGCATCGAGTCAGCTAAGGAGGCGGTAAAGGGTCTTACTGCCGCAACCGGCTATATCAGGCGTGAGGTTGGTAGTAATCTTCACCTGAGAAAGACTCCCGAGCTTAAGTTTATTGCCGATGACTCAATAGAGCAGGGCTTTTCCATGTTTAAAAAGCTGGAAGAAAACAGAGGTGAGTGATATGCTTGTCGACCTTAAGAAAGCGGCAGAAATGCTGAAAGCGGCAGATAATATCCTTATACTTACTCACGCAAATCCCGACGGAGATACCTTGGGAAGCGGATTTGCTTTGCTTCGTGCTTTTTTAAAGGCGGGAAAAAAGGCAAAGCTCATAAATAATGATGAAATAAACAAGAAGTTTTCCTACCTTTCAGAGGGTGTGGAGCTTGCTGATTTTACGGAGGAGTTTATAGTCAGCGTTGACGTTGCCGAAAGAAAGCTTCTCGGTGACAGTGTGGGTGCGGAGTACGGCGACAGGGATGGTCTTGCGATTGACCACCACGGCATAAGCCGTCTGTTTGCAAAAGATACCTTCTGCGAATCCGGGAGCGCTTCTTGCTGCGAGCTGATTTACCTTGTTATAAAGGAAATGGGTATAGACCTTGACCCTCAGCTTGCTTCCTGCATTTATACGGGTATGTCAACAGATACGGGCTGCTTCAGGTATTCAAACGTAACACCACGTACTCACCGTATCGCCGCCGAGCTTATAGAGGCGGGTGCAGACCACAGCAGGATAAATGTGGCTATGTTTGAAACGAAGAGTATGAACAACATTATGCTCGAAAGAATGTGTCTCGATTCTCTGAAAAGCTACGCTGAGGGTAAAATTGCTCTTATTGCAGTTACAAGGGCGATGCTTGAGGAGTGTAAAACAGATAAGAGTGCCCTTGACGCTATCAAGCCTATCACAAGGCAGATCGAAGGTGTTGAAATCGGCATTACCGTCAAAGAAGAGGACGGCGATAAGGTTGGTGTATCAATCCGCAGCAGTGAAAGCTTTGACGCGGCGAAAATCTGTGCTCACTTCGGAGGCGGCGGACACGCAAGAGCGGCAGGCTGTCAGTTCAGCGGTAAAACTGTAGAAGAGGTAAGCGGCACAGTTGTTGATTATATTATCAACGAAGTGATAAAATAAGAAAAGTTCTTTGATTACTTTCTTTCAAGAAAGTAATGCCCCGGCGGCGAGCGGTACAGGAAAGGAGTGAAGGTATGACAGGCTTTGTATATCTTGATAAAGGCGAAGGAATGACATCCTTTTTTGCCGCATCAAGGCTCAGAAAAATCTTTGATATGAAAAAAATCGGTCATACAGGCACTCTTGACCCAATGGCAACGGGTGTGCTTCCCGTTGCACTTGGCGGTGCAACAAGGTTTATAGAGCTTATCCCGAGTCACGATAAGGCCTACAGAGCCTCCTTCAGGCTCGGAATCACAACCGACACTCTCGACATTACGGGAGAGGTGCTGTCGGAAAGAGAGGTAAGCTCCTTAGCGGCTGATGTTGAAAAGGTACTGTCGCAATTCCGCGGTGAAATAAGTCAGCTTCCTCCTATGTACTCTGCAATAAAAAAAGACGGAGTACGGCTCTACACTCTTGCAAGGCAGGGTATTGAGGTTGAAAGAGAGGAAAGACGGATAACCGTTTACCGTCTCGAGCTGACCAAGGCAGATGAAGAAAATAAGGAATATGAAATTGAAGTAGAGTGCTCAAGCGGCACCTATATACGCTCGCTGATTTCCGATATCGGTGAGGCTCTCGGCTGCGGTGCGGTTATGACAAGGCTCAGACGTACCAAGGCAAACGGTATAGATGAAAGCCGATGCTTTACAGTTGAAGAGCTTGAAAAAATGAAGGCGGAGGGAAGACTTTCTGAAGCGGTAGAAGCGGTTGATACAATTCTCAGCTATGATAAGCTGAAGGTCAGCGAGGCTCAGGCAAAGCGCTTTTCAAACGGAGGCTCACTCGATTGTAACCGCTTTGGCGGAGATAAGACCCCGGGTCTTCACTGCGTTTATTCACCCGAAGGGGCATTCCTCGGTATAGGTGAAATCGACAGTGAGGCTCAGGTTATGAACGCAAAAAAGGTTTATGTTGAATTTTAAAGAAAGGGGGAAGGTTATATGAAAACAGAGGAAAAAATCCGTTCAAGAGGCTCTGCGGTTGCTCTCGGCTACTTCGACGGCATACATAAGGGTCATCAGGTTGTTCTCGGCAAAGCTTTGCAATATGCTAAGGAAAATAACCTTGTCCCCGCGGTTCTTCTTTTTGATATTCACCCGAGAAAGCTTATTTCCGGTAAGGTTCCCCCGATGCTTATGAGTGAGAAGAAAAAGAGAGAAAAACTTATAAAAATGGGCTTTACCGTTGTGGATTTCGACTTCAGAAAAAGTATGAATTACACTCCGGAGGAATTTGCCGAAAAAATACTTATTGAACAGCTTAATGTAAAGGCGGTTTCCTGCGGCTACGATTACCGCTACGGTAAGGGCGGCAGGGGAAATGCACAAACGCTGAGCGAGTATTTTGAACCTATGGGTATCAGGGTTTTCTCTCAGGAGCCTGTTCTTTTAGGCGAGGATATAATCAGCTCAACTAAGATAAGAGAGCTTATTATGGCGGGGTATATTGAAAAGGCAAACACTCTTTTGGGCGAGTTTTTCAGCTATGATTTAGTTGTGAAAAGAGGCGACGGAGTGGGTCATACTCTCGGCTTTCCCACAATCAATCAGTTTTTCCCCGCAGATTTTATAGTACCCTGCTACGGTGTATATGCATCAAGAGTAAGGCTCGGGGACAGATACTATCCCGCTGTTACAAACGTAGGCATAAGACCTACCGTAGCAAAGGATTCAATGAGAAGTGAGACCTGTATAATAGGCTTCAGCGGTGACCTTTACGGCAAGAGCGTTGAAGTAAGTCTTCTCGGATATATAAGAGGAGAGGTTAAATTTCCAAGCCTTGAGGAGCTTAAAAATCAGGTTGAAAAGGATAAGGTTACTGCACTTAAAATATACAGTGAGGTTATAAAAAATGGCTAAATTAGATGTGAAAGCAATATTTTTTGATTTTGACGATACCCTCCAGAGCAGAAAGGGAGCTTACAGACTTTACTGCGAGCAGTTTGTAAAAAAATACTTCCCCGATATAACCGAGGAAGAGCTGCTCAGAAAAATGGATGAAATGGAGGAGCACGTTGACGGAGGCTATAAGGACAGAGAGGTTTACTTTCCTGAAATGATAGAGCTGTGGCAGTGGGAAAATCATCCGCCCATGCAGGAGCTTTACGATTCCTTCAATTACGATTTCGGAAAGCACATCGTTATGCTTGACGGTGCTCTTGACGTGCTTAACGAAATCAAGAAAAGAGGATATATCTTAGGCTGTATCACAAACGGCGTATCCTCACTGCAGAATATCAAGCTCGACACTGCAGGCATCAGAGATATGTTTGATGTTGTGGTGGTATCCGGCGATATAGGCATCTACAAGCCCGCAAGAGGCATTTTTGACGAAGCCTGCAAGAGAGCAGGAGTACGCAACGAAGAGGCTCTTTTCGTGGGAGATCATCCCGTAAACGATATTCAGGGAGCTCTCGGCGCGGACATGAAGGCAATAAGAATGAATTACGGCGATTTTTACGGCAAGGGACTCGGAAATCCGGGTGTAAGCGCAGAGATTGAAAAAATCACCGACCTTCTTGATTTTATATAATCAAATATTATCACCTCACTGAATAGAATACAGTGAGGTGATTTTTTATGAACTGCTGTATTACTGACCTTCGCAATAAAGAGGTAATCAATGCAAAAAACGGATGCCGTATGGGGCAGGTCTGCGATGTGGAAATTGATTCCTGCAACGGAACCATAGTTGCTATAATCATCTGGGGAAGGCCTAAGGGTATGGGCTTTTTCGGCAGAGAGGAGGATATCCGTATTTGCTGGAATGACATAGAGGTTATAGGCGACGATACTATTCTTGTGTGCAGTGAGCTGCCTGAGGGAAGAGGAAAGAAGCAAAGAAAAGGAATTTTTGACGGCCTTTTCAGACTTTGATTGTTGAAAAGCGGACCTTGACGTGATATAATTACCCGTGAAGGGTGGTTTTATAATGAAATTAAAATTTCTTACGTTTATAATAACAAAAATACTCGGTATGCCTGAGCCGGGAGAAAAGCCGAGAGCGGACATGTTTCTTCCCGATTGGATATTAGCTTTTGGTATTGCACTTGCGCTTTTTGCCGTTGTAGGAGCGGTAGTCTATTTCTTTGTCGGAGAGGTTATCGTGCTTTTACTTGCTGTTGCCTGTGCGGTGCTTTCACCTGCGGCGGTACTGTGTTGGAAAAACCAGACCATCACTATTCTCGATGAAAGCAGGTTTGAATATTCTACCTTCCTCGGCACAAAAAAGCTTTATTATTTTTCAGACATAAGAGGTATAAGAAAAAATTCAGACTCACTTACGCTTTTTGTGGGCGAGGACAAGGTTCACATTGAAGCGGCCGCAATAATGTCGCCAAGGCTTGCGGAGATGATAAATTCAAGACTCGGAATGTAAAAAAATCCCGACCTTCAAAGGTCGGGAAACTTTTTATTTCTGGAAGAATGCGGAGGGTCTTTTTACAACAAGCTTTCTTCTGTGCTTTTTCTTGAAATGAAGCGGAGTCTTTATAAGCATATTGGTAAGTATTGTCCAGAAGATGATAAGAAGGAACATACCGAAGATAGCGAAGAAGCCGCCTGAGAGAATAGCAGTCTGAACAATGATGCACTCGTTAACGAGCTGCTGAGCTGCATCAAGGTCAAGAATCGTTTTAACGGTGGGGTTTTCTACGATTGTGCTTGCGAGAGCACCGAGGTCCATACCGCCTGCCTTTACAGCGTCAAAAGCAAGTCTTGAAGCAACGATTGAAACCATAAGGAAAACAAGACCTGCACAGCTTGCTATGATTGTGGCTTTTCTCTTGCCCATAGCAGAAAGCACTGCGATTGCAATAAGAACAATAACAGCAAGAATAAGGAAAACGAGGAAAACGATAAGCTCTGTTTTGATAGGCTTAAAGGCTGCGAGGAAGGCTGAAGCATTACTGCCTGCATCGGGATTCTTAATGAGCATATCAATAAGCTCATATGCCGAATACTCATAGTTGAGGAAGGGTCTGAGAATCTCGACTATTTTTTCCTGACCGCCGAGGAAAAGTGCTGCAAGACCGAGGATGCCTCCGGCAATTTCGGAAACGCTTTCGTTAAAGTTAAGACCGAAATAGAATAATTTCATAAACATTCCCATTGCAATTGCTCCTAAGGCAAGAAGGGGAGTTACTATACGGTGTGCTAATTTCATATTTTTATCTCCTTTATTTCCATGAAGAGTTAAGAGCAACAGTTCTGTTGAAAACTAACTTTTCATCGGTTGTTGTGGTGTCTACGCAGAAGTAGCCCTGACGCATAAACTGGAAGGTGTCGCCGACCTTGAGAGTACCGACGCCGTCTTCAAGCTTACAGCCCTCGAGAATCTGAAGTGAATCGGGGTTAAGGTTATCCTTGAAGGAGCCTGCGGATTCATCTGAGGGATTGGGATTGACGAAAAGTCTGTCGTAGAGTCTTGCTTCAAAGTCGATGCAATTCTTTGCGCTTACCCAATGAAGAGTACCCTTGACCTTTCTGCCGTCGGGTGAGTTGCCTCCCTTACTGTCGGGGTCATATGTGCAGTGTACTGCGGTGACCTCGCCGTTTTCGTCTGTATCGTAGCCGACACACTTAACGAAGTATGCACCTCTGAGACGCACCTCATTGCCGGGGAAGAGTCTGAAGTACTTCTTGGGAGGTTCAATCATGAAGTCCTCCTTCTCAACGTAAATTTCCTTTGAGAAGCGGATTGTTCTTGTGCCCATTTCAGGCTTATCCTGATTTACGGGAAGCTCAATCTCCTCAATTAAATCCTCGGGATAGTTGTCGATGATAACCTTGAGGGGACGGAGTACTGCCATACAGCGGGGGGCATTTTCGTTGAGGTTGTCTCTTACGCAGGCCTCGAGAAGACCGAAGTCAACAACACTGTAAGCCTTTGAAACGCCTACTCTGTTTATAAAGTCACGGATTGCCGCTGCAGGATAGCCTCTTCTTCTCATACCGCTGATGGTGACCATTCTCGGGTCATTCCAGCCGTCAACGATGTTTTCCGTTACAAGCTGTAAGCACTTACGCTTACTTGTAAGGCAGTAGTTGAGGTTAAGTCTTGCAAACTCAATCTGTCTTGAGGGGGTCTCAAAACCGAGCTCACGAAGGAACCAGTCATAAAGAGGTCTGTGGTTTTCAAATTCAAGTGAGCAAAGGGAGTGGGTTACGCCCTCTCTTGTGTCTGAAATGGGATGTGCAAAGTCATACATCGGATATACGCACCATTTGTCACCTGTCTGATGGTGGCTTACGTGAGCGATACGGTAAATAACCGGGTCACGCATATTGATGTTGGGTGCCGACATATCAATCTTTGCTCTGAGCACTCTTGCACCGTCGGGGAATTCACCGTCAGTCATACGCTTGAAGAGGTCGAGATTTTCCTCGATGCTTCTTTCGCGGTAGGGGCTGTTTTTGCCCGGCTCTGTGAGAGTACCTCTGTATTCTCTGATTTCATCAGCGGTAAGGTCGCAGACATAAGCCTTGCCCATTTTGATGAGCTTTATTGCACATTCATAAATGAAATCGAAATAGCTTGAAGCGTAAAGAACCTTGTCCCATTTATAGCCGAGCCACTCGATATCCTCCTTGATAGCGTCAACGTACTCAACATCCTCCTTTGAGGGGTTGGTATCGTCGAGGCGGAGGTTACATGTGCCACCGTACTTTTCTGCGGTTGAGAAGTCAATCTGTATTGCCTTGGCGTGACCTATATGAAGGTATCCGTTGGGCTCGGGAGGGAAACGTGTCTGTACGTGGGTATAAACACCCTTTTCCAGGTCTTCGTCAATGAAGTCGTGGATAAAATTAGAAACTTTTGTGATTTCTTCCATAGTTACTTTCCTTTCACATATTGGCAATTGCGTCGTAAAGTCTTTCCTTTACTCTTTCCTCGCCCAAAAGGCTCATAATAGCGTAAAGGTCGGGCGTATTCCTTCTGCCTGTTACGGCAAGTCTGATTACAGTTGAAACGTCGCCTACGTGGCCCTTGAAGGCGTCGGGGTTTTTCTTGTACTCCTTGACATTGGGAGTATAGCCGAGAGGCTCGCAGAGAGCCTTGATGCGGTCAAACCACTGCTGCTTGTCATCTGAGGGGTTGTATTCCCTGATATAAGCTTCAAGAATTTCCTTTACCATATCAGCTGTGATATTTTCGGGCATTTCGTAATTCTTCTCGTATGTTTCGTCAAAGAAGTAGCTTACGTAGTCCTTGATTTCGCTGAAGGCAGCAATATCCTTTCTCGGCTTGGACGTTTCACGGTCAATGTTAAGGATGTTGACTGAGTACTCCTCATCTCTTGAAATGAGAGTGAAGAAGTCCTTATCGTATTGCTCTGCCCACTGACAGGTATAATCGTAAACCTGCTTTGCGCTCATAAGAGAAATAACGTTTTTGCTCACGTCATTGAATTTTGTCATATCAAACAGTGCGCCGCTGACGCTCATCTTTTTAAGGTTGAAGGGGAAAGCGTCCTGACTTTCTCTCGGGTTAGCCTTACGCCAGTCCTCGAAGTTTGAGTTTGCGAGGGTGAGGATGTATTCGTTTACGCTTTCCTTCGGGTAGCCCTTTTCGATGTAGTAGGTAACTGCTGCTTCCGGGTCCTTACGCTTGCTGAGCTTACGCTTGTTTCCGTCCTCCTCCTTCATAATGGGAGCAACGTGAGCAAACTTGGGAGGCTTGAAGCCGAGCACTCTGAAAAGCTGAAGATGTATGGGGCAGCTTGAAATCCACTCGTCGCCGCGTACTACATGAGTGGTGCGCATAAGGTGGTCGTCAACTGCATGCGCAAAGAGGTATGTGGGAATACCATCGCTCTTAAGAAGGACAACATCCTGCACGTTTTCGGGCATCTCGATCTTGCCCTTTATCATATCGTCAAAGAAGCATTTCTTTTCGAGGTCGCCGGGGGACTTGAGACGGAGTGTCCAGGGCTTACCCTCTTTGATGTTTGCTTCGATTTCTTCTAAGGTAAGCTTACGGCATTTTGCGTATTCGCCCCAGTAGCCCTTAACGGATTCGTTTTCCTGGGCGGCTCTGATTTCGTCGAGCTCCTCTGCCGAGCAGAAGCAGGGGTATGCCAAATCCTGCTTAACAAGGCTTTTTGCGAAAACGTGGTAGATCTCTTTTCGTTGGCTCTGGTAATAAGGGCCGTAGTCACCCTTTTCAATATCTTCACCGACTACACCTTCATCGGCAACAACGCCGAAGGCCTCAAGACCGCCGAGCATAACCTCAACTGCGCCCTCAACCTTTCTTTTCTGGTCTGTATCCTCAACACGTACGAAGAAAATACCGTCGGTAACCTTAGCTGTTCTGTATGCAACCGTACCTGTAAACAAATTTCCGAAATGCAGGAAGCCTGTGGGAGAAGGAGCAAGTCTTGTTACTCGTGCGCCCTCCTTGAGCTGCCTTTCCGGGTATCTTTTTTCCATATCCTCGGGGAGGAGTGTAACATCGGGAAAAAGCAATTCTGCAAGCTTTAAAGCGTCGCTCAAAATTAACCCTCCTTAGTAGTTTATAATAATTCATACTATTATCTCAAATTTTATTGAAAATATCAATAGTTAAAGGGGAATTTTTTGTTTAAATTTTTAATAAAAAGAGAGAGAATATGTGAAGCCTTGCAGTAAGGGCGGGGAGAACGCTCTGCAGGTAACGGGACGGGACAAAGAGACATCAAAAAAGGACAGCTGATGCTGTCCTTACAGGTATATTCGGCTTAAAAATATATACTCTCGAAATCATACATTTCCCTTGTATCACTCTCACGGGTGTGTATCGTAATGAGTGTGCTTGCGATGCTTGTTTTAGGTGTCACGTGATAATAGGTACCGTTATAATAGCAGCACTGAACCGTTGAAGGATGGTTGTGACCCATTGAAAGAAGACCTACACAGCCGCTTTCATTGAACACATCGTCAAGGGGCTGATTTTTCGGTATGTTATACTGCTCCATTCGGATACCGAGCCTCGGATAAAGAGGCTTATAAGCTTCACCGTCCTTTGCGGCACGGAAGAAGTCGGGTGTGTTTTCGTGAAGAAAGACGCTGATATAAACATCTTCGTTTTCCGCTTTCTTTTCTGCGATTTCTTCTTCGCACCACTTCACCTGATCCTCAAGAACATAGCCGTAAATGTGGTCGGGGTCTTCGTCGTCATAATCCATAGTGTCGATGAAAAGAAGTGAATGGGTGAGAACCTCTGCGTCGTAAATATCTATACTGTACTGACATCCGCCGGAAATTTCGGGAACGTCTGCAACAAGGCAGTGTTCATACTGAGAAAGGTAAGCAACAACATCCTCCGAGGAGCCGTAATTCTGTCCGTCATTGTTGCCGGGAACATAAGACCAGTATTGGTCGGCTTCTTCAAATATTTCCGCAACGGTGCGAAGCACGTAAGCCTTGTTGAAATCACCCTCGTTGCCGTCATCAATCATATCGCCGCTGATTACAACAAGGTCAGGCTCGTATTTTTCGGTAAGATCTTCGATTTTCTGCAAAACGCTTAAATCGGAGAAGGTAATTCCCGTTGTGAAATGGGTGTCGCTGAACTGTAAAACGGTGAAATCTCCCTCTTCGTCAGTGTAAAGAGAAGGAAGCTCCTTCTGAACGGCAACTGTTTCGGCAAAGCCGCTGATATCACCCTTCATAGCCATTTCATCAGCGAGCGCACCGCCCGATAATACCGAAATAAGGGCAGTGATAAAGGCGATGAGAGTACGGAAAAAGCTGAGCATAATAATTCAATCCTTTCTTTTGACATTTTATAAATGTCATATTTTAATCTATTATAACATATAATTTCTCTGTTGACAAGCACTAAATGTCAAAAAGGAGAAAATTTATGTTCATCAATAAAACGAGCGACGGACTTAATAATGTCTGCGGTAAAAACGTATCTGCACTGCGAAGTGAGCTTAAAATTTCACAAAGGGAGCTGGCAGACCGTATGCAGCTGGTCGGTATAGATATTGACAAAAATGC
>JAZULG010000040.1:0-8219 GCA_045603005.1 Acutalibacteraceae bacterium | reverse complement strand
AGCCAAAATAAAGCGAAAAGCTTTATTTTGGGTTACCCGACGGCGTACAAAGGTACTCCGAGGGCGAGGTTTGTTTATAGCATAAAACACAAAAACAGTGTTTTTGTCTGTTCTTCATCATTTTTTATATTTTAAAGGGTTTCTTCAGTCAGCTCATAACCGAAGAAACCCTTTATTTATCTTGTTTTATGCGGTCTGCACTTTTTTTACAGCCCCTTTTTGTTTATTATTATACCTCATCGAAGGCAATTGCTCTGTTGTATACTCTGACCTTTTTACTGTCAAAATCGGCTTCCTTGCCACTGAGGACGGTCGGAATTGAGTTTCTGCCAGCGTCAAGCTTTTTACCGATGTAAATTTTCATTACACCGTTTCTTTCTCTTACTGCGGTAACTGCTTCCTTTTCAGCTACAGCACTGCGGCTTATGAGAGTATCATTACCTACCGTGAAATGTACGTAACCATCAGCATCAACGGAAAGGCTCAGCTCTGCGCCCTGACTGAAAAGCACGGTTTTTTTCTCAGTTATCTTTTCCGCCTTTAAGGTGAAATCGCCTGAGCCGTAGATACCGTCTTCAACAATATGGTTTTTCCAATAGTCGAAGGTAATCTGTACATCAGTACGGTTACCGAGCATATCACAGACACCTTTAAGAGTGTAGCGGTTGAGAGTATCAAGCTTATTTCTGAAGCTGATTCTGAGGGTCATATAATCCTCAAGAAGCTCGATATTTTCAACAGAGTTTTCATCACACTCAACAAATCTGTAATCAACAAACTGATTGAAGGACACCTCAACAGTACGCTTATCAAGAGCCTTTACATAGGTCGGCATCATAAGCTTCAGCTTCTTATTATAATGGTATATTTTTGTTTCAAAGGCATCAAGCTCAACAGTCATTTCATCACCGTAGTTGTATGTACGGTCATCCTTGGATACACTGTAAGGTAACACAAGGGTAGCTTTTGCATCCTTCAATCCCCTCTCGACACCTATTTTTTCATCAAGCACAAGAGTATAGGACTTTTTCTCGCTTGTACTGTTTCTAAGGCAAACAATACCCTCATCATTACCAAAGCAGCTGTAGCCGTATACTCCGCCCTTGGCAGGGTCTGTACCGAAAATGACGGAATTTGAAAGAATTTCCATATTATCCTCAATAAAGGTGAGTACGGAATGGTTGATTCTCCACTTGGCATCGTTAAACAGGGTGTGACTGTAATAAAGCTCCCAGAAGCAAGTACCTCTCATAGCCATTGTGAAAAGGTATTCCCTGAACTCATCATCGGTCATCTTTACCTTTGCATCCTTACCGTAAATCGGATCGTGGTTGTAAAGAGCAAACTGCGGCACCTGGAACTGACGTATATTATAAAAATCGTAGTAGCGGCTGTCACGGTAGGTAAGAAGCCTGTCCTTATCACAGCTTTTCTCACCTGCAAAGCCGTGATCGTTGCTTATCTGCATCCACAGACTGTTGCACCACTGCAAGAACCAAGGGCTGGGCGGTGCGTAGCTGGTAAGGTTAATCCAGAAGCCTTCGTCAAAATCATATACTCTTTCAAAGAAGGCTATCCACTTCTCCCATACATCGGTGAAGAAATACATATCCTCATAACCGCCCGTACGGTGGTCATGCTTTTTATTTTTGCAGGGACGCTGAGCAAAGCCGTCAAGCTTGAAATAATTGAGATTGTATTCCTTGGCAAAAGCAATAAGCATATCGGCTGTTCTGTCAACATATTTCTTACTGCCTACACAGATATCGTGGGCATTTTTGTTTACATAGCCGTTGCCGCCCTTCTGTATTTTACGGGCAAATTTAATGGTATCATTAGTATAACCGCCTCTGGGACCGAGCCACAGGCCGAAGCGTGAGCCTAAATTTTCACTTAAGCTTCGGAAATCTGTAAGTCCATCGGGGAATTTCTTATTAAACTTCCAGAAATCGGCGGCATAATCGTTCCAGCCGTCATCCATAACATAAGAATCAAGTGCCTTTGTTCCGTGATTTGTAAGCCCTTTATCAATACTCAGGAAGGACTCCGTAATATTATCAATATTGATATTGAGCATATTATCATACCATGAATTGTATTGAAGACGGAGCTTTATAGGCTTGGATATGGTTCTTATGTAAGAGAAAAAAGCTTTCTGTACCGTTGCAAAAACATCGTTTTCACTCACACCGAAAACAGCTCTGCAGCTTATATATGCTCCCTTTTCGGTAAGCTCGGCAAGACTCTTTCCTATATAAGTAGTTACTACAACTTTGCCGGAAGAAATTCTGTTATACGCAAGAGGAAATTCACAGCCCAAGTAGAAGGAGTCGACGTAAACGGGCTGACCTACACTCATAAGAAAGCCTGAAATGTGTGAGTTCTTCTGTTCAGGAAGGCTCCAGCTTTTAACATCGGCGGGAAAAGCCTTATTATAGAGATCAATACTCTCAAGGATAAGCTTTTTATCTGCTTTCTTTGCAGAAATCTCAATACACTTTCTGCAGAAAGCGTCATTCTCACCGAGGATATAATTCAGACGTACGGAAAATGTGCTTCCCTTTATCGTATACTCTGAGAAGGTGAGCGTAAGACGCTTTTCGGATGAGGTGTTATCAACCGAAACAGCAGTAACCTTAAAATCATCGCTCTTAAGGGCATATTTTGAAAACAAACCGCACTTGAAATATATTATGAATTCGGTGCAGTCGCCCTTAAGCTGACTTGAGCTTAGCTTATTAAAAGCGCCGGAATAAACTATTTTGCCATTTTCTATATTGATGTCCTTGGATAAAAATCTGTTTTCGATACTGTAAATACCGTTAATTTTCATTTTTCTGTCTCCGTTTTTATGCTATAGTTTTCTCAATCCAGCCGATCACATCCTCACAGACCTTATCAAAGCAACGGGATTCGTTAAGGATTTCATGTCTTGCGTCCTTGTAAAGAATTGTTTCAAGGTTTTTCTTTCCTGCATTCTTAAGCATAGCTTCAACCTTTTTTACACCGGCACCGTACTCGCCTACGGGATCCATTTCACCTGCAATCATAAGCACGGGAAGTTCCTTATTGAAGCCTGCAAACCATTCCTTTGATGAAACATAGCTCAGAACAGAGAAGAGATCTACATAACCGGGAGCTGTGAAAAGGAAACCGCAATAGGGATCTGCTATATACTTGTCTACCTCTTCGTTATCTCTTGAAAGCCAATCAAAAGGAGTTCTGTCTTCAAACTTACTGTTATACGAGCCGAAGCCGACAGCATTTATAAGCTTGCTTCTGTGGTGGTCACCCTTTACCTTGGCGATAAGCTTTGCAAGGATAATACCTGCTCCTGCGGCGGGATTTGGTCCTGCTGTGCCGCAGAAAATTGCACCGTCAATATCCTTAGCATATTTGAATGAATATGCTCTCGCAACAAACGAGCCCATTGAATGACCGAAGAATATAAAGGGCTTTCCTTCGTTTTCCTTCTTTGCAATAAGTGAAAGCTCATAGCAGTCCTCAACAAAGCACTTCCAGCCGTCTCTCTTGCCGAAGTATCCGAGCTCGTCATCGTTCTTTACACTCTTGCCGTGACCGATATGGTCATTGATATATACGGCTATACCCTTATCGCAGAGCACTGATGCGAATTTCTCGTATCTTTCAAGATGCTCAGCCATACCGTGTGCTATCTGGATAACTGCCTTCACCTCTCCCTTCTCGGGAAGATATGAGGCGCAGTGAATATCGGCAAGACCTGAGGTTGACGGAAATGTGAATTCCTTTTTGATAAATGACATAATGTTTTCCTCCTTAGAATACAATAATACATATTGATTATATCATAAAATGTTCGATATAAACACAATTCGGAATATTTTTTGAAGGTCATTATCAACAAAATTAATCCGTTTTTTTTGACAAAGAAGACTTAAATAAGAAAAAAATACAGCAAAGTCCGTTTTTTAGGACTCGAAATTAAAAAATATCGAACATTTGTCTTGACTTTTGAATTTTACGTGCTATAATTAAATCAAGATAAAAGAACGTATGTTCGATATAAACAAACGGAGGTAATCATTATGTTTGCTACTTTAGAATCTTTCTCAATATTCTTTTTCACTTGTCTTGCTCTTTTAGTTCTCGCTATTGTTTTTGAGGAGAAGCTTATCGCCCTCGAAGCGAAAAGAGAGAAGAAGGCTGCCGCACGCCGTGCCGCAAAAAGACGCTCTGCAAAACAGTCCTCTCAGGTAAGAAAAAGCAACTGTCAGACTGTGGCTGTAAGAAGAGTACCCACGGAAAAAAGAGCACCCCGCAACTTTGCTGCATAAAGGTCAAAGAATTACCAAACGGACAAAGGCTTAACACCCCTTTGTCCGTTTTTTTGACGCAATGTCGGTTATTTCTTCCTTTGCTTGACTTTTACGACCTGTTTTTGTATAATATTACATTGAAAAAGAATACACATTGGAGGGATATTCAATGTCAGAAAATAAAAGGTACTGTATGGGTTGTATGAAGGAGCTTGACGCTCAGGCAATTCTCTGTCCCCACTGTCACTACAGTACGGGTATGAACAATAAAGCCTCTTATCTTAATCAGGGACATATGCTTGCCGACAGATACCTCATAGGCAGAGCCGTTGCTTCTGCTAACGACAGCGTTATCTATATCGGTCTCGACAAGGATACCGACCGCACAGTAACGGTTTATGAGTTTTTCCCCGCAAAGCTGACCTCAAGAGAGACTACGGGCGCAATCAGCCTTTCAGACAGTGAAAAAACAGGTCTCTTTGAAAGCTGTCTGCAGAGCTTTCTCAGTCTGTGGCGTGCAATCAAAATGTTTGACGACGTCAAATGTCTCCCTAAGATAACAGATATAATAAGAGACAACGGAACCGCTTATGCAATTGCAGATTATAAGGAAACTATTGCACTTAAGGACTACTTTGCAAAAATAAGGAAGCCTCTTGCCGTCAACAAGGCCGTTTCAGCCTTCCTTCCCCTTGTTAACGCTCTCAAGCTTCTGCATAACGCAGGTATCGTTCACGGCAACATCACACCTTCAACCGTTCAGGTCGGTGCAGACGGAAGACTCAACCTTATTGGTTTCTCTATTCCTCAGTGCCGCTCAGATATTCCCGAGCTTGCCGCAAAGCCCGTTTCAGGCTTCTCCGCTCTTGAAATTTATCAGACGGGTACTGCGAAGGCACGCTCCGACATATACTCTGTTATGGCAGTTATGTATTACTCGGTAACCGGTATGGTTCTTCCGAGAGCTACTGAGCGTGTTGAAAACAGCAGACTTTCCATACCGTCTGCAGTTGCACCTTCCATTCCTGCTCCTCTTGTCGACGCATTCTCACGCGCCCTTGAGGTGCAGCCTAACGCAAGACTCAGCAAGGCAGACGAGCTTGCCGAGCTTCTCAAGGCTGCAAGAATACCTACAGCCTCAAAAGGTGCTCCCGTAAAGCGCAATCCCTCCCCTGCCGTAAGACCCGTTCAGACGTCTGAGGCTGTTTCCGCCGCGGCACCTGCAGAAGAAAAAAAGCCTGCTCCCGTAGCTACTGCAGACCCCAATGAACTCACTGCGGCTTTTATCCCTCAGGAATATACACCTGCCGGAGCAGAGGCACCATCAGCCAAAACGGCAACTGCCGACGAGTCCGACAGTTCACCGCTCAGCAACCGCCCCCTGTCCCGTACTATGGTACATTCTCCCAAAGCAGTAAGAAAGCCGAAAAGCAGCCGCAGAGCTGACAGTACTGCCGCAGACAACCGTGCAAATGACCTGCCTCTTCCCGTACTCGGCGCAATTACCGGCGTCATCGTTGTAATTATCTGCTTTATACTCTTTATAGTTTTATACACCACAGTTCTCTATAAGTCTATTGAAATTCCCGTTCTTGATGACATCTTCTCCAATTTTTCTATCCTTCCTATGAACAAGGAAACCGATAAAGAAGAAGCAGTCAACAAAACACCTGACGTAACAACCGACAACGGTCCTGTTTATGTTACGGTACCCGATTTCACCAAGCAGACCAAGGATTACATCGAAGGCAATGACACCTATCAGAAAAACTTCATTTTCCTTTACCAGGAGGAAGCAAGTGAAAGCGTTGCTGCCGGCGGAGTTATCCGTCAGAGCACCCCTGCAGGCGAAAGTGTGGAAATCGGCTCAACTATACTTCTGACAATCAGCACCGGCAAGCCTGACATCATTGTCCCCGACGTTACGGGTAAAACCTACGAGGAAGCGGCTAAAATTCTTCGCAGTGCAGGCTTTACCGTCAAAAAAGAAATTCTTGATAATCCCGACGGAAGACCTGCAAACATAGTTCAGACTCTCAGCATTGAACCCGGAAAAGGTGCATCAAAGGGCACTGAAATAGTTGTATATGTTTGGGATGAGCCCGAAGAAATAACAACTGAGCCGAGTACCGAGCCCTCGACCGAACCGAGTACAGAGCCTTCAACCGAACCTTCAACTGAGCCGAGTACAGAGCCTTCGACCGAGCCCTCAACTGAACCTTCAACTCAGCCCTCAACTGAACCCTCAACCGAGCCGTCTGCTCAGCCTGATGTGACCGAAGGCGGCAGTGAAGAATAATTAAAAAAAACTTTTCAAAATGTATTGACTTTCTCGAGCATATGGTATATAATAACTAAGCACTTGAGAAAGTGATATATCGCGGAGTGGAGCAACCCGGTAGCTCGTCGGGCTCATAACCCGGAGGTTGCAGGTTCAAATCCTGTCTCCGCAACCAGAATGAAGTACTCACCTATGGTGGGTACTTTTTTTATTCGTACTACTGCAACCGACGGGTGTAACCCGGGGCATAGAGCACGACCGCCTCCAGTGGAGGATTAAGGGAGTGCGATTATGGCGCATCGGTCAAAATTTCTGTGCCGGTCCAAGACACAAAGAAATTTTGGGCACCGCAAGAGGGCCTTTGCAGGTTCAAAGTCTAGGCTGCCGCCTCGGTCGGTGCTTCTGTGCTACGCACAGAGGTGTCCACCGGACACCCGCACCCTGTCTGACGCAACCAACAATGCGAACCGAAAAAGATATCGGTTCGGAAAGCCCAGAAACCACAACGGTTTCGGACTTTTTCTTTGCGTTTTTTTCGCAGTTGAATTTTATAGATATCCTAGGCCCAAAACGGCTTTCGGGGAGGACTTGAACTACTTGCCTTGATAAAAACGTAAAATTCTGTTACAATTTACAAAAAAGTATTGACTTTTACCCAACGTAAAAAACTATAATTTCGGTGTAAATGGAGGTGTTTCTATGAAAATAAAGTCAGTATGCGAATTAACCGGTCTTACCGATCGCACGATTCGTTACTATATTGAAGAAAAACTGATATCCCCCTTGTACACTGAAAATTATTTAGGTCGTAAAACCTATAGCTTTTCCGAAAAGGATATTAAAGACTTAAATGATATTGCCGTTTTACGAAAATTTGATTTCACTTTGGAAGAAATAAAATCGGTTATCAATGATGCTGAAACAAGCAAAGAAATTCTTTCTAATGTTAAAGATAGAACGGCGCAAACTGTTTTGGATAGTCAAAATAAACTCTCGGTGCTGTCACAAATCAGCACCGAAAAATCATACACGGTAGCAGAGCTTGCCGCTGTGTTATCAAAGGCCTCTTTGGATTTGCCTGCGCATAAGGAAACCATTAAAACCAATATTTTAAAAAAGGCATTGTCTATCTTGAAAACAATAATAATCTTTACAGTTGTTTGGTTGCCTATTGTACTAAGCCTATTTGTAGTGACCATTAGTATCAATGATTATCATTATCCCGTTTTTGAACCTATAATGATTGGATTGACAATTACTTCTTTTCTGCCGTCCATTGCGGTATTGATTGTGTCAAAAACAAAACTGAAAGTGAGAAAGATTGCACAACGAATTTTACTTGTTTTTTGCATTTTGAGCATACCCGTTAGCTTTTTTATGTCATTTGGAATTGTATCGAAATCGGAAACAAAAGATATTAGAAATTACCGCGATTTTGATGCTGATTGTCTTGCCAACAGAAATGTGGTGTTCCAAGAGCTATTCCCAAACTGGCCGCATTATTTTGAAAATGTAAAACAAGCAGATGGCAGTTATAAAACAGTTTATCTGGATTCGCATTATTATTATCACTACCACCAAGGATTTGACTACACCTACGACATCTATGCCGAGTGGCCATTGAGTGAAGATGAATACGC
>JAZULG010000039.1:0-2870 GCA_045603005.1 Acutalibacteraceae bacterium | reverse complement strand
AAGCTTATGACACTTGCAGTGAGCTTCTTGATAATTTTTATTACGAGAGAGACAGAATCAACCGTATCAATCACAGAGGTCACGAGCTTATAAAGCTTCTGAATAATATGCTTGAAAGAACGGTAAAAAAAATTGCTTTGCAGAAAGAGGAGCTCGAGCGGTGTAAGGATAAAGATACGCTTCGTCTTTACGGTGAGCTTATAGTTGCTAATTTGTACCGACTGGAAAAAGGCAAAGATTTTTACGAGGTTGAAAATTACTACGATAACTGTAGCTTGATAAAAATACCGTGCAATCCTGCGCTTTCGCCTCAGGAAAATCAGAAGAAGTACTATAAAGAGTACCGTAAGGCTCAGGTGGCAGAAAAAATGCTTGCTGAGCTTATTATCGACGGCGAAAATGAGATAATATATCTTGAATCTGTCCTTGATGAGCTGTCAAGAGCTGATACGGATAATGAGATTTCTGCAATAAGACTTGAACTTTCTCAGGGCGGATACATCAAAAATATTAAAGGTAATAAAAAAAAGCCGCCCAAGGAGTTGCCTGCGCATGAATTTTTCAGCGATGACGGCTTCAGAATTCTTGTCGGCAGAAACAATATACAAAATGACAAGCTTTCACTAAAGTCTGCGATGAAAACGGATATGTGGCTTCATACACAGAAGACACCCGGTTCACACGTTATTATCTGCGGTGAAGGCAAGGAAATATCTGACCTTTCAATTGAGCAGGCTGCTGTTATTGCCGCAACATACAGCAAAGCGGCTGATTCTTCGCTTGTCCCCGTTGATTATACGAGAGTGAAACAGCTTAAGAAGCCCAACGGAGCAAAAGCAGGAATGGTAATTTATCACGAATATTGGACAATTATAGTAAAACCCGACAAGGAGCTTGCTGAAAGATTAAAGGTAAAGTAATTACAAAGGAGGGAATTTTATGTCCTTTACTCATCTGCATCTTCATACAGAATACAGTCTTCTGGACGGTGCTTGCCGTATTAATTCACTTATCGACAGAGTAAAAGAGCTCGGTCAGACAAGTGTGGCAATCACTGACCACGGAGTTATGTATGGCGTTGTTGATTTCTATAAAGCAGCCAAGGAAAAGGGCATAAAGCCCATTATAGGCTGCGAATGCTATGTTGCTCCGAGAACAAGGCACGATAAGGTGCACGGTCTCGACAGCCAACGGTATCATCTTGTACTTCTCTGCAAGAATAATATCGGATATCAGAATCTTATTGCGATGGTCAGTAAAAGTTGGACCGAAGGCTTTTATACAAAGCCGAGAATAGACAGAGAGCTTCTTGAGAAGCACTCTGAAGGTCTCATTGCACTCTCAGCCTGCCTTGCGGGTGAAATACCGCAGGCACTTATGAGAGGGGAATACGACACTGCAAAAAGCATCGCAGAATACTACCTGAATATTTTCGGTGAAGGTAACTATTTTATTGAAATTCAGAATCACGGACTTCGTGAGCAGATGGAAATTCTTCCCGATCTTATCCGTCTTTCGAGAGAAACGGGTATACCACTCGTTGCAACAAACGATGCTCACTATCTCAGAAAAGATGATTCATCCGTTCAGCAGGTGCTGATTTGCATACAGACAAACCACATTCTCGGAGAATCCACGGGCCTTGAATTCAGTACTGATGAGTTTTATGTAAAAAGCGAAGAGGAGATGCTTGATCTTTTCTCTCAGGTGCCTGAAGCAGTACATAACACTCAGCTTATTGCGGACAGATGCAATGTCGAATTTGAATTCGGTAACACAAAGCTTCCGCATTTTGAAGTACCGAACAACATGGACCATTATGAGTATTTCAAAAATCAGTGCTTCTACGGTTTAAATAAGCATTTCGGAGATAATCCGTCTCAGGTTTATATTGACAGACTCAACTATGAGCTTGAGGTAATCAATAAAATGGGTTATGTTGATTACTTTCTTATAGTTCATGACTTCATCAGATATGCTAAAAACGCAGGTATTCCCGTCGGACCGGGCAGAGGCTCGGGTGCAGGCTCGTTAGCTGCTTTCTGCATCGGTATTACGGGAATTGACCCTATAAAATATAATCTTCTTTTTGAACGCTTTCTTAACCCTGAACGTGTCAGTATGCCTGACTTTGATATAGACTTCTGCTATGTAAGAAGGCAGGAGGTTATTGATTATGTTATTTCCAAGTACGGAGCTGACCACGTTGCGCAGATTGTAACCTTCGGTACTATGGCGGCAAGAGGATCGATTCGCGATGTAGGCAGAGTTCTCGGTATTCCTTATGCTACAGTTGACGAGGTGGCAAAGCTGATACCGAATGAGCTGAAAATAACAATTGATAAGGCTCTTAAAACTCCTGAGTTAAGCAGACTTTATCAGACAAACGATGATATTCGCAGGCTTATTGACATTGCAAGACAAGTCGAAGGTATGCCGAGGCATGCATCGACACACGCAGCAGGTGTGGTAATTACACGTGATCCCGTTTCATCATATGTACCTCTCGCAGTAAATGATGAGTCTGTTGTAACACAGTTTACTATGGTTACTCTTGAGCAGCTGGGATTGCTTAAGATGGATTTTCTCGGACTGCGCACACTTACTGTAATTGACGATGCAGTTAAAATGATAAAACGCTCAGATCCGGACTTTAGACTGGAAAATATACCGCTTGACGATGAAAAAACCTTTGAAATGCTCTCGCAAGGCAGAACTGACGGCGTATTTCAGTATGAATCTGCAGGTATGAGAAGTGTACTTGCACGACTTAAGCCTCAATCACTTGAAGATCTTATTGCTGTTATTTCTCTATACCGTCCGGGACCTGCCGACTCAATAGATACTTATATTCATAACAGACATAACCC
>JAZULG010000038.1:0-2290 GCA_045603005.1 Acutalibacteraceae bacterium | reverse complement strand
CCTCGATACCGCGGATTCCACATCCTACCTGTACAAATTTTTTCATTATAAACACCTCCCGGATGTTTGTAATCATTTTATCACAAGGCTTGATGAAAAACAACAGGGTTACAAAACTGTTTTTATTGATATTTAAATATTTCACAATTGCCGATTTTTACAAAACAAAAAAGACTTGCCTCACGGCAAGGCTTTTGAAATATCTTATTTTGAACCGGAATAGTTCGGAGCTTCTTTTGTGATGAAAACGTCGTGAGGATGGCTTTCGATAAGACCTGCGTTTGTGATGCGGACAAACTTTGTCTTTGTCTTGAGCTCTTCAATGTTGTGGCAGCCGCAGTAACCCATACCTGCACGAAGACCGCCGAGCATCTGATAAATTGTGTCGGAAACAGGTCCCTTGTAAGGTACACGGCCTTCAACACCTTCGGGAACAAGCTTCTTGTTGTCCTCCTGGAAGTATCTGTCCTTACTGCCGTTTGCCATAGCACCAAGGCTACCCATACCGCGGTAAACCTTGTAGTTTCTGCCCTGGTAGATTTCGATTTCACCCGGTGATTCCTTACAGCCTGCAACAAGTGAACCAACCATGATAGCACTTGCACCTGCTGCGATAGCCTTAACGATTTCGCCTGAATACTTGATACCGCCGTCTGCGATAACAGAGATACCGCGCTTTGCAGCAACGTTTGCAGCGTCAAAGATAGCTGTGATCTGCGGAACACCGATACCTGCAACAACTCGTGTTGTACAGATAGATCCGGGGCCGATACCAACCTTAACAGCATCTGCACCTGCAGCGATAAGAGCCTCTGTAGCCTCAGCTGTTGCAACGTTACCTGCAACGAGTGAGATGTCAGGATAAGCTGCCTTTACCTTAGCAACAGAACGGATGATGTTCTGGCTGTGGCCGTGTGCAGAGTCGAGAACGAACATATCAACACCTGCTTCAGCAAGACAAGCAGCTCTTTCAAGAACGTCTGCTGTTGCACCGAGAGCGGCTGCACAGAGGAGTCTGCCTCTTGAGTCTCTTGCTGAGTTGGGGTACTGAACACTCTTTTCAATATCCTTGATTGTGATGAGGCCCTTGAGGAAGCCTTCGTCATCAACCAACGGGAGCTTTTCGATTCTGTGCTTCATAAGGATTGCCTTAGCCTGCTCAAGGTCTGTACCTACGGGAGCTGTAACAAGGTTATCCTTTGTCATAACTTCACTGATTTTGATGTTGAAATCAGTCATAAAACGCATATCGCGGTTTGTAAGAATACCTACAAGTCTGCCCTGCTCGTCACAGATGGGCACACCTGAAATCTTATATTTTCTGCAAAGGTTTTCAGCATCGTAAGCATAGTGGTCGGGAGTGAGGCTGAAGGGTGAGGAGATAACGCCGTTTTCTGAACGCTTAACCTTGTCAACCTCCTGAGCCTGAGCCTCCATAGGCATATTCTTGTGGATAACACCGATACCGCCTTCACGTGCGATAGCGATAGCCATGGGAGCTTCGGTAACTGTATCCATTGCAGCAGTCATAATAGGAGTATTGAGTGTAATTTTCGACGTGAGCTTTGTCGAAATATCAATATCCTTGGGCAAAATGTCCGATTCAGCAGGTATAAGAAGCACGTCGTCAAACGTAAGACCTTCTTTACCAAATTTCTCATCAAAAGTCATTCAAATTCCTCCTAAACTGAATATAAATTTTCGTGATTTTTTAAATTATTTTATTATAACGCGTATTTTATGAAAATGCAATGTTTATTTGACTATTTTTTTGAAAAAAGAGACTGTATTTATGCAAATACTTTGCTAAATATAAAAATCAGAATAATCCTGCTTCTTTGCCGTTTTTATTATGCTGTGCAAGTGTACTTGCGTAGTAGAAATCTTCACCTGAAGCATCGGTCAGGAAGTAGACATAATCAGTGTCGGCAGGGTTGACAGCGGCGGTGATTGCCTTAAGACTCGGACTGCAGACAGGACCAACGGGAAGACCGTTGCAGTAATATGTGCTGTAAAGGTCCATATAGCGTCGGATATCGTCATTCTGGTCTGCAAGCTTTACATCTTTCTGAGAAAAAAATGAGAATTGGATTGCAATATGCAAATCCGCTTCCCATGAACCCAACGGTTTGTTATACTGACACCGAGGTGAGGACTATGTCTTGTCTGGGAAATCTGATCTGGGTGATCTGCGCGGGCTTCTGGCAGGGAATGGTGTGGACGATTGCAGGCGTTTTGTGGACGCTGACCATCGTCGGCATCCCCATCGGCCAGCAGTGCTTCAAGTTTG
>JAZULG010000037.1:0-20528 GCA_045603005.1 Acutalibacteraceae bacterium | reverse complement strand
AAGACCGATTGCGGCAACTATGGGAAATACTATTCTGTAAGTCCAGATGTTGTCTACGCCGCCTGAGAGAGTAACAAGAACAGGTCCGATAAGGCCTGTGACTGTCGGTGCAAAGGAGTAAATTATCTGTGAAATACTCAGTACGTTTGCTCTTTCCTGTGCATCGGGGCTGAAAACCTGTTGAAAATATGTATAGCTTTCATTAAAGGAACCGGATAAAAAGCTGAGAATAAAGAAAATTATCTCAACTACTACCGCTTTGGTGATGTAATCCCAGTTATCATAGGGCAACCACACGAATATAACCGAAACAAGGTATATCGGTAGGGCAGTCCACCTTATGAAGGGCAGAAATTTTTCACCCTTATAGGTGTGATTGTCATAATACCATGCACGGAAAATACCGATGGGTATACCTATAATGTTTGATACAAGCAGCATCCAGTAAAGATCCTTGGGGCTCAGACCTATTGTGGCGCCGACAAGAAAGCTTGACGCATCAAGCACAATTGTGGACGTAAAATAGCTGAGTAAATTCACGCCGAAGCCTGCGCCGCTGATAGCTGCGACTTCCTTATATGGGACAGAATATCCCTTGGGAGGCACGCTCCAATACTGCTTTGCAAGGCTTACGGTGTTGCTGATTTTGTCTTTGAGTCCGGGGCGGGTTGCATTTTCCATATTTTTTAACCTCCAATCACAGAAAAGTATAACACGGCTTGTATAAAAAATCAATATAATACATTTTTAAAAAAACTCTTTTGTGTATTTTGAAACAAAAAAATAAGAAAATAAACACTTTTTTCTGTTGACGAAATAACAGCGGAGTGATAAAATGTATACATAGTTCAGTCGGAGGTGGAATAACGTGAAAAAAGCAGCAAAAAAGCTTACGGCGTTTTTTCTTGCGGTTATGATTATCTGCAGCTCTTTTTCTTTTGGCGCTTCTGCCGCTAAGGAAGAGAAGGCTGTAGCTAAAGTGTCGGTGATTTGTCTTGTGAAAAGTCCGGGACATGTATGGATCTATGTCGAAAATCTTACAAACAGAGCTGTGAAGGTGGGTGCATATACTCTCGGTAAGCGGGATGGCGTATCAATCGGTACCTTCGGCCCTACAAGATACGACGGCTACGGGATATATTACAATATAGAAAGCTATTGTCAGACAGAGTACGGTATGGGAAACTGCAGATACCTTACCGAGGAAATTACTGCTTCGGAGCTTGAAGCTCTCAGTAACGGCATCCTTTCTTACACAAACAGCTGGAGTCCTTTCCGTAACTGTATAGCCTTTGCGGCTCAGATGTGGAATCTTATTTCGGAAAAAAAGCTTTCAAATCTGATTTTTCCCGCATTTACAAGTATACAGATGTTTTTTAAGGGCTGTATAAACGACGTACCTTCTCAAAAGTCGGTAACTGCTGATGAGGTGTACCGACAGAAGGGCGACGGCAATAAGGCTTATCTTGAAAACGTAAGAGAGATTTCTCTCAGAGACCTGGCATAATACCTATACGGTACATACGCAGAAAACGTGTGTACCGTATTTTTGTTTTTATATAGGTAATATTCTGTTAATTTATATTTTAACTTCGTGTGATAAGCTTTCTTTGTTGGTGAATATGTACATCTTTTTGCTAATATACGGCAGTTTCAGCTCTGATGATATGCAGATATCATTTTTATGGTAAAAATTAACAATGTTAAAATGACTAAAAAACCGCTGTAAAAGTGACTTTTGGGGCTAAAAATGACAAAAAAATTCTTGCAAACCCTGAAAAAATAAAAAAATATCTAAAAAAATCTCGATTTTATATTGCAAAATGACTATATCTTTTGTATAATAGTGAAAGTGACAATCGTCAAAATATCCAATTCAGTGCAAAAAAAGAAGTTGGGGGCAATAAAAAATGTCTAACAGATTATTTCAGGGAATTATTCATCAGATGAAGGATGCCATCGACAGAACAATCGGTGTAATCGATGCAAGCGGAACAATCGTATGCTGCAGTGACCTTGTAAGAATAGGCGAAACCGGTGTTGTTGATATGAAGGAGGTTCTTTCAAGCGGTGAAATCAAGGTGATAGGCGGTAAGACCTTCCTTGCAATCAGTGCTCAGAATCATCCTGACAGTGCTATTTTTGTTGACGGAAACGACGAAAATGCAAAGAACTATGCAAAGCTTATTTCCATTTCTTTAGGCGGCATCAAGCAGTACTATGACGTTAAGTTTGACAGGAGCAATTTCATCAAGAATGTTATTCTTGATAATATCCTTCAGGGTGATATCTATCTCAAGACAAGGGAGCTCGGCTTCAACAACGAGGTTTCACGCTGCGTTCTTCTTATAAGAACCGCTGAACGCTCAGAGGTTTCCGTCAGTGAAACAGTGCAGAATCTTTTCCCTGATAAGAATAAGGATTTTGTTATCAATATCAACGAAACAGATATCGCTCTTGTCAAGGAGGTCCGTCAGGGCAACGAAATCAAGGACCTTGAAAAGCTTGCAAGAAGCATTGTCGATTCACTTCACACAGAGTTTTATATCAACTCAATCATCGGTATCGGTACTATCGTAACAGGCATCAAGGAGCTTCCCCGTTCCTTCAAGGAATCACAGATAGCTCTTGAGGTCGGCAAGGTGTTCGACACCGAAAAAACAATCGTTACCTATGAAAACCTCGGCATAGCACGCCTTATTTATCAGCTTCCCACAACTCTCTGTGAGATGTTCCTTAAGGAGATTTTTAAGAAGGGCTCAATTTCAGGTCTCGACCATGAAACTCTGTTTACAATTCAGAAGTTCTTTGAGAATAACCTTAATGTTTCCGAAACCTCGAGAAAGCTGTTTGTTCACAGAAATACTCTTGTTTACAGACTTGAAAAAATCAAGAAGCTCACAGGCCTTGATCTGAGAGAATTTGATGATGCCATTGTTTTCAAGGTTGCCCTTATGGTAAAAAAATATCTTGACGCTAAGCCTATCAAATATTGATAAAAAACGATTTATGCCGGCATAACTGTCGGCTAAATCAGGTTGTATAAGGCTTTGAGGCTACACACTACAAAGAAAGAGGAACTTTATGATTGAATTCAGAAACGTTTCGATGAAGTACAAAACAAACAATGCGGTTGCTCTTGACAAGGTCAACGTCAAAATAGAGGACGGAGAGTTTGTTTTTATCGTCGGTGCTTCGGGAGCGGGTAAAAGCTCATTCCTGAATGTTATAATGGGTCAGGAAAAGGTGGATTCGGGTGAAGTAATTGTAAGCAATTACAACCTGAAGAAAATGAAAAAGAGAGCACTTCCTTATCTCAGACGTATGCTCGGCATCGTTTTTCAGGATTTCCGCCTTATTCCTAAAATGACCGTTTACGATAATGTTGCATTTGCTCTCAGAGTAATCGGTATGGGCGAAAAAAAGATAACCAAGAGAGTCCGCTATGTTCTCAAGCTGGTTGACCTTTCGGAAAAGGCAAAGAACTTTCCCCATCAGCTTTCTCAGGGAGAGCGACAGCGAGTTGCAATCGCGAGAGCTCTTGTCAACAACCCTGCGGTTATCATAGCCGACGAGCCTACGGGTAACCTTGACCCGGTGCTTTCAGGGGAAATTATGAGCCTTTTCGATAAGATCAACGCTTTAGGTGCAACGGTTGTTGTTGTAACCCACGACCTTGAGCTTGTCCGTCAGTTTGACCACAGAATAGTAACTATCGAAAACGGCAGAATTGTTTCCGATATTCCTGCAAGAGCATCGGCTCAGCAGTCTGAGGTACAGAAGGTACAGCCTGTCATTCAGGCAGTTGAGCAGAACGAGCCTTCAGAGGAGGAAGAGCCTGACAGCGTGGATGAGACAGAGCTTGACGAGGCTCAGGATACCGACGAGGCGGAGTACATTGAAATTCAGGCGGACGATGACGAAACCATCGAAATTAACATCGATGAGATAAAAGCAAGTATGCAGGAGGGTTAAAAATGGCAAAGAAAAAGAAAAAGTCCTCCGGCGGACTTAACACGTCTTACCTTACAAAAATGGGTGCTCACAATATGATAGCAAACCGCAGTATGTCTATTTCTTCAATAAGCGTGCTTACGGCTTGCCTTATGCTTATAGGCATATCTGTTGTGATACTTCTCAATATACATTCTCTTGTTACCGATGTTGAAAAGCAGAATGTTGTCGTTGCTTTCGTTCAGGACGGAGCAGACGATGTAACCGTTGCAAAGGTCGGTGCCGACCTTCAGGCTATAGAAAATGTTGAATACGTTGAGTTTGTTTCCAGAGAGACTGCTTATGAAGAGCAGCTTTCAAAGTTTGACTCCTCCGTTGAGGAGCTTGAGGCGCATATAGATAATCCTATGCCGGACTCATACAGAATAACGGTCAAAAATTTGGAGGAGTTTGATGTAACTCTCGGAGCAATCAAGGCGGTTCCCAACGTTATGCACGTAAGAGAAAGCCAGGATCTCGTAAATCAGATTTCCACCCTGCAGAAGTCTATCACGGCGATATGCCTTATGATAGTGGTTGTTCTTGCCGGTGTTTCTATGTTCATTATTTCAAACACCATAAGAATGGCGATGGTTTCAAGAAAAATCGATATTCAGGTTATGAAGAGCGTTGGTGCAACGAACACCTTTATCCGCTGGCCCTTTATGATTGAGGGTATTATCATCGGTCTCATCTCGGGTGTCCTTGCGGTGGGACTTACCTTTGCGGTTGAGAAGGTTGAGGGCGATGCCCTTCATACGCTTCTTGCAATGTTTGGCAGTGAGGCTGTTTCACTGTTTGACTATTGGTACATTCTTGTAGGCTGCTACCTTGTTGCAGGTATTGCAATCAGCTCCTTCGGTACACTCATATCAATCAGAAAATATCTCAGAAAAGAAGGCAGTGAAGCAAACGAAATTATATAAGAAGGTAAATTTGTAATAAGAGGTAGATAAAATGAAAAGACTTATTTGTATGCTGCTGTGTTTTGTGATGGCACTTACGGCAACTGTATTTGCCAACTCCCTGCCGGATAAGGCAAACGCGGCTACCACAGATGAGCTTCAGGCTGAAATTGACAGGCTTGACGATGAAATTGAAGCTAATGAGGCAAAATTGGAGGCTCTCAAAAAGGATCAGGAAAAACAGAAGGAATATCTCGAGGCTCTTGAGAAACAGATGAAAACGGTTGAAGAAAAAGCAACCAATATCCAGATTCAGATTCAGTCTCTTGATACTGCGATAGGCGATCTTGACGATGAAATCAATCAGCTTAACCGTGAAATCGAGATGACGGAGCAGGAAATTACCGAGACAGAGGCAAGTATTGCGTCTTCAAGTGAAGCACTTGCTCAAAGACTCAGAAACTCATATCTTTACGGTGAGGAGTCAACCCTTGAAATATTTATGGGCGCTGAGGACCTTGCAAGCTTTATGACGGGCCTTGAGCTTATGAAAAGGACAACCGAGAACGACAAGGCAATGATTGAAAGCTTTAAGGCACAGGTGGTTGAGCTTAACGAATCAAAGCAGGAGCTTGAAGATAAGAGAGCTGAGGTAAACACAAAGAGAAACGAGCAGCAGATCAAGCGTGATGATCTTAGTGAGAAAGAGCAGGAATATTACGATACTCTTGATCAGCTTGAGGAGCAGTACGCTGAAATTGAAGCATATCTTGAGTCTCTTGATAAGGATAGTGCGGTTTACGAGCAGTACATTCAGGAGCTTGAAGCCGAAAAAGCTGCTGCTGACGCAGAAATCGACAGAATTTACAGTGAATACTATGCTACAACACTTCAGGCAGGTAATGCCAACCCCACACCGGGAACAAGCTCGGGAGGTCAGGGTGATCCTTATGCTTCAAATGCTGATTGGGCGTGGCCCCTCGGTAACGAGTACTGTTACATAAGCAGTCCGTTCGGTAACAGAGATGCAAGCATTTCAGGCTGGTCCTTCCACGGCGGTATCGACATCGCAGGCGGCTCGGGCAGACTTCACGGAAAGCCGGTTTACGCAACAAGGTCGGGTAAGGTTATCACTGCGATCACAAGCGATAAGGGCTACGGTATTTACGTAATCATTGACCACGGCGACGGATATTCAAGCCTTTATGCTCATATGTCGGCAAGATACGTATCAACCGGTGATACTGTCAATAAGGGTGATATGATAGGCCGAGTAGGTAATACGGGTAACTCAAGAGGTGCACATCTTCACTTCGAAATCCGCTACTACGGCGAAAAGATCGACCCGTTGAGATTTGTAACCAAACCGTAAAAAAAGAGGGGTAGCTTGTCTGCCCCTCATATGTGTATATAAAGGAAAAATCTGTTTGTTTAAGAAAAGGGGAGTTAATATGAACAGAAAGGTACCTCTCGGTATTACAGTCGGACTTGTTGTTTTTGCCGTTGCTCTTTCAGCTGTACTTACTGCAGGTGTAATAACAAGGCAATATGACAACCTGCTCGCAGGCATTCCCGAAAAACTTGAAAGATACGGTATTCTTGATGAGCTTGATGAAATAATTAACGCAAACTACTACGGTAAAAACGATGTTGAGGATTTAGAGAGAGCTATGGCTCAGGGCTACGTACAGAGTCTTGCGGATAATAATTCCGTATATATGACAGCATCTGAGTATAAAACTTATATCTCTGAAAGAAGCGGCAAGATTTCCGGTATAGGTATATCTTATAAAAAAACTGCGGAAAACTATCTTGAAATCACTTCGGTAAAAAAAGAATCTCCGGCATACAGTGAGGGCTTGAGAAAGGGCGATATTATAATCGGCTTTGACGGTATAATTCTTGATGCCGAAAATTATGATGAAATGACCGCAAGACTTACCGATGACAGACTTACAAGCGTTAACATCGTTTACAGAAGAGGCGAAACCGATACAACCGTCAATGTTACAAAGGGTTATGAGGCGGTTTCCGTTTCAACAGCGGTTTACGAGAACGTAGGCTATATACAAATCAGTGACTTCTATCCTTCCACTGCAGCTCAGGTTGAGCAGGAGATAAATAAATTCACCTCCTCGCAGATAGATGCAATTGTAATCGACCTGAGAGATAACGGCAGTGATAATTATGAGGCTGCCATAGAAATTCTTGATATTTTCGTTCCTATGTCCGACGGAAAGCGGCCTGCCGCAACGGTGGTCGACGGAAGCGGAAATACCGTAAAGACCTATACAACTACTGCGGGAGAGGTCAATCTTCCGATAGGAGTTCTTGTTTCATCCTCTACCAAGCAGGCGGCTGAGCTTTTTGCCTGTAATCTGAGGAACTTCGGTAAGGCAGTTATTTTTGCGGAAAAGACAAGCGGAGGCTCTGCTGTTGTAACTGAAGCCTTTGAGCTGTCCGGCGGAAGTGCAGTGCTTCTTACAACGGGAAAAATACTTCCTTATTCGGGAATAAGCTTTGACGGTGTGGGGATAGAGCCGGATTATCTGCTTGAAAAGGCAAAGCCGTCAAAGGATATCAGCGAGGACGGACAGTTCCTTTTTGCAGTGTCCTCACTGACGGAATAAAAACTGCAGATAATATAAAAAGGGGAGCGTATTGCTGTGAACGGTGTAAAAATCAGTATAATAGCGGCAGTAAACAACGGCACCAAGTGGCTGAAGGCTACTCTCGATTCAATAAAATCTCAGTCCTTCAGAGATTATGAGGTTATAATGCTCGATGCCGCAAGCGATGACGGTACTGCACGAGTGATGGAGCAGTATCTTACGGATAAACGCTTTTCTTTGCATTTGTGTGAGGATATAAGCATTTCTGCCGCAAGAAATTACGGTATTTCCCTTGCCAAAGGCAAATATATCGCCTTTGCAGACAGTAACGTTGTTTTCTCTAAGGAGCTTTTCGCCGGCCTTTATGACTGTGCTGAAAAAGAAAAGGCAGAGCTTTGCATCGCACCCATGGAAAGCAGTGACGAATATGGTGAGCACAGATTTTCCTCCTCACGTACTCTTATAAAAAGAAAGAGAATGAGCCGTTTTGACACGGATATACTATGGAATCCTGCAGTCGCCAATAAGCTTTTTCTCAAAAGCAGTCTTGAAGAAAAAAATCTTCGCTTCAATTTCTTCGGCAGGGCAAGAGAAGCGGCATTCACCGTTGAATTTGCGCTTAAAAGTGATGTTATAGCCGCCTGCAGCAAAGGAAAGGTATGCTACGTTTCTTCCGTTATAAATGACGGTGCAGCAAGATTCCCGATAGAGGATTATGAGAGCGGCTATGAATATATCGTGAAAAAAGCGGGAGAGGCTTTTAAGAGCGCAATAGAAAAAAGTGTAACCGACTTTGAAAAAAAGGAGCTGAAAAGACTTCGTACCTATTACATTGACTGTGTTTACAGCAAGGAGGTTACCGTTTTACTCTACAGCTATTACAGGCATTTTTGGGCTCTTGACGATGAAAGCATAAAGAAGTACGCCGCTATAATAATGTCACTTGTTTCAAAGCTTTCACCCGGCGGAAGAGGTGCACTTCTGAAGAAAAATAAAGATATTTTTTACAGCGGCAGACTTATTGACAGTAAAAAGGAAATGTCTGAAAATCCAAAGGCAACTCTCGTTATTGTAAAAAACGAAAAAACGGCTCATCACCACGCAAAAAGGCTTGATATTCAGGTTTCGTCAATTTTCGGACAGACTATGCCCTCCTTTGAGCTGCTTGTTGACGGCAGATTGAAGGATATTTTCCCCGAAAAGTGGAAAAACAGTGAAAATGTTCGTTTTATAAACGGTAACAGCCTTGCCGAATGTAAAAATCTTGCTCTAAAAATGTGTCGCACAGGCTATATAATGTTTCAGGACGGTTTTGCAAGGCTCAATCCCAAGCTGCTTATGCGTCACTATCTTTGCCTTGCAGGCAGGGATAAATACGGCTTTTCAACCTCGCCTCTTTCCAAATTTGACGGTGAAAAGGTAACGGAATATTCCTTTACGGAGCTTTGTTATCACCTGAAGCCGGAGGCAGAGAGAATAAAAGACGGAGATTTCAGCTTTGCCCTTGACCTGTTTTTTGCAAATAAGCTTTTCCGTACTGAGCATCTGAGAGGAATACACTTTAATTTCAGCGATAATTCCATAACGGATATGTATAAGCTGTATACTCACTCAAGATTCAGAAAGCTTGCAAACACAGGAGCTTATATACCGTATACGGAGCAGCAGGCGGTGGAGTATCTTCTTACGGAAAAGAAGAATATGCCTTCGGGAGCTCTTCTGATGTATAAAAAATACAAGAATGCGGTTTTCAGGAATGTGAGGCTGAAAAACATAAAAAATAAAATCAGCGGCGGTATAATGTCTGTCGGTAAGCTTTTCATAAGCCTCATAAGCCGTATGCTGACCACTTTTTATTCAGCCGCAGGATTAAAAAACAGAGTCTTCTTTTACAGTACTCTCGAAAAGGGAAGATTCAGTGAAAACCTTGATGCGGTGTATTCACGGTGCAGCTATCCGAAGGTGCTTTTCAGAAAGGCACTGCCTCACAGCCTGACGGATGTTGCAAAAATACGACGGTACCTGATGACGAGCAAGGTAATAGTTACGGATTGTGAGCTTGAATATCTGAGAGGTATACGTCTCAGACCTGAACAGAGGGTAATTCAGCTCTGGCATAAAAACGGAGCCTTCCGACGCTTCGGCATTGATAAGAATACTGCCGAATCCCATTTCAGAGAATATAAAAATCACTCACAATACAGTGATGTAGCGGTAACGGGTGAATATGTGCGTCAGTTTTTCACCCACGCCTTCGGAATAGACTATGAAACCGTAAAGGCACTCGGCGCACCCTCTACCGATGAGCTTCTCAGAGAAGACTTCGTACAGGTAAACAGAGAGATAATACAGAATAAGCATCCGCTTCTTCGCGGCAGAAGGGTCTATGTTTATTTCCCCACCTACAGAGAAAGCGAGGGAGAGCTTTTTGACCTTGATCCGAAAATTGATTGGGCAAAGCTTAACCGTGAGCTTGCCGACGATGAGATTTTCGTTGTTTCAAGGCATCCGCTGACTCCTGAGGTCTTTTTCAGAGACGCCTTCTATTCGAGAGTAAAGGACTACACAAAAGACCCGACCTTAGAGCTTCTCTGTGTTGCGGATGTGATAATCACCGATTATTCCTCCATTATCTTTGATGCATCACTTCTTTCGAAGCCTATGGTGTTTTACTGCTCCGACTTCGGAGAGTTTGAGCCCGATTTTTATCTTGATTATGACCGGGAACTTCCCGGTGAAATAGTCAAGGATTCCGATGAGCTTCTCAGGGCAATAAGAAATGCACCGCAGTATTCAACAAAGCAAAGGATTTCCGCCTTCAGAGAAAGGTATATGGATGCCTGCGACGGCAGAAGCACTGAGCGCATACTCTCACTTATAGGCAACTATCTTAAATAACGAAAAGCAATTGCGAAAAATTACGGCGGACGGAGAATTCTCCGTCCGTTTTTGTGTGCTTTGAAAGCATTTCATTATAGTATCCCGTCATATCTGTCGGGATGCTGTTTTTTTATACAACAAATTTTTCTTAAAAAAATCGCCTCATTTTTCCGTAAATAATCCGAAGCAATAAGCTCAAATTATTGTTACACGGATTTTTCAAAGGAGGCGTTTTTATGGCAAAATTTGGGCGTGCGGTCAGAAATGTTGTTTTTACTGTTACCTTCTGCTTTCTGTCACTGCTGGTTTACAGCTTTTTCACGGTGCCCGATGAGATACACACCCTTCAGGATGCGCCCTCAGGTGTCAGTGACATATACACCCTGACCTATGAGCAGGCTGATTCCGAGGGTATGAGAAGCTTTGCCGCAGGAAAATACAAGGTGAAGGTAAGCCTTTTCAATATGCCTATCAAGAATACCACGCTTCTTGTGGGTGAAAGGCGCTATGTTGCGATTTCGGGTGACATAATCGGCCTCAGGCTATTCACTGAGGGCGTACTCATCGTTGAGGTCGATTCGATACACGGTCCCGACGGTACAATATCACCGGGTGAAAATGCGGGACTCAGGAAGGGCGACGTTATATGCAGGATTGACGGTGAGGAGACTCTCAGCAGCAGTGCGGTACACAACAAGATAAAGTACAGTGCAGGCTGCAGCCTTGAGGTTGAATATATACGAGACGGCAAGCATTATATTACCGTACTTACCCCCGTTTACAGTAGCTTTGACAACTGCTACAAGGGCGGATTGTGGATAAGGGACAGTGCGGCGGGAATAGGCACAGTGAGCTTTTTTGATGTAAATACGGGTACCTTTGCTGCGCTGGGACATGCGGTGTGCGACGTTGATACGGGAGAGGTGTTGCCTCTTCTTAACGGCGACGTGGTCAGTGCGGATATTGTCGGCTGCAGAAAGGGAGTAAGCGGCACTGCGGGAGAGCTGAACGGAGTTTTTAAAAGCGAGAGCAAGGGGATGCTTATAAAGAATTCCGTTACGGGCATATACGGAATTTTCGACGAGTGGGATAAGGCTGCAGAACTTTATCCCGTAGCAATGAAGGATGAGGTAAAAAAGGGGAGTGCGCAGATACTTTCCACCGTGGATTCGTCGGGAAAACAGCTTTACGATATAGAAATAGTTAAAATAAACAGTAACAGTGCCGATAATAAGCATATGGTCATTCAGGTGACGGATAAGGAGCTTATCAGTAAAACGGGCGGAATAGTTCAGGGAATGAGCGGAAGTCCGATTATTCAGAACGGAAGACTTGTGGGAGTTGTAACCCACGTGCTCATTAATAACCCTGAAAAGGGCTACGCCATATTTGCCGAGACAATGCTCGATGAGGGATAAGAAAAAGGGCTGCTGCATCTGATGCAAAAGCCCTTTAAATCATTATATTCTCTTTTGAACGGAAGCTGTAGCCGTTATCCTCTAATTTTTTCATATTTTTAAGGATGTAGCCTGCACCCTTTGCGGCGCAGTTTTCACTGTCTGCGGCGCAGCTTACCCTTATGCCGAGCCTTGCGTAAAGCTCCTTGTCGATACCGTAAAGCTTTGCCGAGCCGCCGGTAAGGAGGATGCCCTCATTACATATATCACTGTAAAGCTCAGGCGGTGTCTGCTCGAGTACGTCAAGAATTGCGGCAAAAATAACATCGAGCGGCTCCCTGATAACCCGTACTGTCTCATTCGCTCTTACAAGAAAGGGCCTCGGAAGTCCTGTGATGTAATCCTTGCCCGAATAAACGGCTTCAATCTCTTCATCTCTCGGGAAGGCACTTCCTACGGTGTGCTTGATTTTTCTGATTGTATGAATACCTGCAACGATATCCTTTTCACGTCTGAGATAGTTGCTTATTGCCTCATCGAAGCTTGCACCGGCGGTCTTTATTGAAGAAGCGCAGGCGACAGTGCCCATAGTGATAACCGCAATATCCGTAGTACCCTCACCGATATCAACAACCATTACACCGTGGGGATGGTCGATTGAAAGACCTGCGCCGATTGCCGAAACGATAGGCTCATCGGTTATATGTACCTTTCCGGCGCCGGCGGAGCAGGCGGCTTCGATAACGGTCTTTTTTTCAAGTGAGGTTACGCAGCAGGGTGCGCTTATAATGAGATTCGGTCTGAAAATATGCTTTTTGCATATTTTTTCAATGAAGTGTGAAAGAATACGAGTCATAGAGGGGAAGTCGGAAACAACGCCGCCCTCAATAGGACGCTTTAAAACGAGACTCTCGGGCAGACGGTCGAGCATCTGACCTGCACTGTTGCCGATAGCCACAGCATCACCCGTAAAGGTGTCATAGCAGATGGCTGTTTCCTCTGAAAGGATTATGCCCTTTCTGCGTGCGAAAAATTTAATTGAATAGGTGCCTAAATCAATACCGATATCAAGTCCGGGCATAAAGCTCACCTGCCTTTCGTTATTTTATTCTAAATATTTTTACGCTTTGTGTCAATAGAGAGGGAAGGATTACCGTAAACGGGCATTGCGGCAACACAGCAGTAAACATCGGCTGCACCGGCCTTGAGAAGAAGGCTTTCGCATATAAGAAGTGTACTGCCCGTAGTTTTTATGTCGTCGCAGATAAGGAAGGTTTTATCCTTCATCTGAGTGTCAGTTCTTACGGTAATTGCATCTTCAAGGTTTTTCTGCCTGCCCGATGCGGAAAGTAAATGCTGATGGGGCGTATCCTTTGTTTTCACGAGAGTATCCACGCAGGGGACAAAGAGACCTTCCGAAATATGACGGGCAAGAACCTCGCACTGGTTGTAGCCCCGTTTCTTTTTCGTCTGCTTGCTTGCGGGTACAAATGTAACCGCATCGAAGGAAACGTCTGAGAAGTCCTCAATGACCTTTTGTGTAATCGCTACAGAAAGCAGCTTTGCATAGTGCCTGCGTTTTCTGAATTTAAGAAGCATGATGATCTCTTTTACGCTGTCGGTATAAATAAACGGTGCCGTGATATGCTTCAGCCTGCGCCCCGAGTCGGTACAATGACACTGGCGACTGTTGCAGTGAAAGCAGAAGTTGTCAGGCACGGCGCACTCATGCATAGCGCATGAATAGCAGCATTTATGCAAAAGAGGGATTATACCTCCGCAATGAATACATCTTTCGGGAAAGAAAATACGTAACAAAAGTCTTGGAAAAGTCATAGTCAGCAGTATTATTCCTCAGTCTTCTCAACCTTTTTGTAAACGAAATCCTGCAGAAGTGCCTTGTTTTCATCTATGTCGAAATCAATCACATAGCTTCCGTTTACACTGCCGTCACGCCAGGTGCCGTCGGCAGGTATCTGCTGCTGAACAACCTCGTAGCTTACATAGTTCAGTGCCTTCATACCCATACTCTTGATTTCATCCTTGAGCATACTCGTTGTAACATAGGGCATAACCTTATCGAGTATATCAAGCACCTTATCGGGGTCAGCCTTCAGCTTGTCTATAATTGCCGAAAGCACCTTTCTCTGTCTCTGGGTTCTGTAGAAGTCACTGTCAAGCTTTCTGATACGGCAGTACCAGAGAGCCTCATAGCCGTTCATATGGTTTTTACCCGCTTTGATTTCCGTATCCGCTTCGCGGTTCATATATTTTGCTTCCTTCTCAGTAACGCCGTCAACCGTAACGCCGCCGAGGCGGTCAACGATTTTTTCAAAGGCCGTAAAATCAACGGAAACATAATCGTGAACGTCTATGCCGAAGTTATACTCTATAGTGTCCATAACGCCCTGAGCACCTGCCTTGCTGTAGGCAGAATTCATCTTTCCCTTGACTATTTTCTCATTGCCCTCACTGTCGGTATAGGGAATGGAAACGTAGCTGTCACGAAGAAAGGATGTGAGCTTTATCTGACCGTTTGCCGAGTCAACGGTGAGAAGTATCATAGTATCCGAGCGTTTGCCTTTGACACTGCTTCCCTCTTCTCTCTCGTCACTGCCTATAAGAAGGATATTCACTATCTCATCACTGGTCGGTGCGTCGGAGGAAAGATATCTGTCATTGATTATGGTGTCATCGTAATTACCCTTATCGAGATATTTGTCAATGCTGTTAAGAAGATAAAAAACAACACCGCCTGCGGCAATTATCAAAGTAAGAAGAACGGCAACAATCACCTTGAAGGCAACCGCTTTTTTCTTCCTTTTTTTAGTCTTTACCGATTTGCCGCGGACACTCTGCGAAGGCTTGCTTTCTACCGCAGCGGCTGATGAGGGCGGTACTGCAGCATGTGATACCGGTCTGCTGACGGGTGCCGAAGCAGGTCTTCTTGCGGCACCTGACGCAGAATGTGCTTCTCTGTCGGATACAACTGCTCCGCGCGGAATTCTTCTTACCGTTTCACTAAGCTCCTGCTCGGGTCGGCGAGGGTGAGTACCGCTGAAAAGCCCGTCAATATTCTCAGGCTCGTTCTCAGGCTCGGCTTTTGCCGCGAAGGATGTAAAGCTGTCATCGTCAACAGCCTCTCTTTTGCTGAAGGACTGGGCATTACCCTGTCCCTTTCTGAAATTAAGTGAGAAATTCTCATCAAAATAGTCTGCCTTGGTGTATTTGTCTCTGCCCTCTGGCTGACTTTTTCTGCTTTTATCTGAAAAATATCTGTCGTCCATTACTGACCTCCATTAGCAGTTGATCTGCTTTCTTATGTCGGTTTTTTTGCTTTGGCGGAGCATTGCCCCCGTAACTGTCTGCTATTTTACATCATAGAGGCAAAAATCTCAAGTCTTTTGATAAAAACTTAATATTTTAGGCAAATTTAACGTTTTTCAGCTTTACGGTTTGACTTTTGATACCTTTTAGTGTAAAATACCCTCTATGAGTGAGTTGGGCAGTCGCGGGCCTATACGGCGTGAGGAAAGTCCGAGCTTCATACAGCAGGGTAACGGTTAACGACCGCCGAGGGCGACCTCAGGGACAGTGCAACAGAAATAAACCGCCGTTTTTACGGTAAGGATGGAAAGGCGAGGTAAGAGCTCACCGGCATAAGGGAGACCTTATGGCCATGTAAACCCTACCCGAAGCAACACCGACAGGATATAATGCGTCAGCTGGGCGCCAAACCGAAAGGTGGCTTGAACACGTGAGCAATTGCGTGTCTAGATAGATGATTGCCTTAAATGACAGAACTCGGCTTACAGATTCACTCATACCATAGCTACCGCTCAGGCGGTGGCTTTTTTGTTTTTAAAAGCAGTATGTAACCTATCCCCGCCCCGCGAATAAAATAAAGTGAGGTGTTTTCTATGATTACGTCACTTCTGTACTTCTTCTGCCTTATGCTTATTGTTACTGCTCTGTTTCTTATTTTTTATATTTTCACACTGAAAAGAGAAATCACCGACGAAGGCTATTTCGTTGCCGTCGAAGGCTACGAAAGCAACGGCAAGCTCCCTGATGAAGTCTTTTCCGCCTTGGTACAGATTAATCTCTTTAATTTTTCTGCAAAAAAACCGGTTTACGTCTTCGACCGTGACCTTACGGAGGAAACACGCGATATGTTGATAAGGTATATCGAGCCCTACGGAAGAATAATATTCATTAAATGTAAGGAAGATGAGTTTATTGTAGGTTGAAATAACAGTAATTTTGTTGTATAATTATATGCAGAACTTAAAAAGGCGGTCAGTTATGGAACAGGAAATCTTTATTGAGGGTATAATCGAAAACGTTGTATATACAAATCCCGAAAACGGCTACAGTGTTATCGACCTCAGCAGCGACGGCAAGCTCATTACCGCTGTCGGTACCATACCCTCCTGCAGTGCAGGTGAAAAGGTTAAGCTCAGAGGTCTCTGGGTCAATCATCCCACCTTCGGCAAGCAGTTCAAGGCTTCTGCCTGCGAAAGATCCATGCCTAAATCTGCAGGCGATATGCTCAGGTACCTATCGAGCGGCACCATAAAGGGTATAGGTCCTGCAACCGCCGCAAAAATTGTGGAGCGCTTCGGCGAGGACACCTTCGATGTTATAGAAAATCATCCCGAGGAGCTTTGCACCATCAGGGGCATTTCACGTGATAAGGCACTCGACATTCAGGAACGCTTCAAGGGACAGTTTGCTCTGCGAGAGGTTATGATAAGCCTCGAAAGGCTCGGACTTAACCCCTCCGAATGCCTTACCGCTTACAAGGCACTCGGCGTCAATGCCGCAGAGAGAATAACGGAAAATCCCTACATTCTCTGCTCTGAAAGAGTCGGTATGCGATTTGAAAGAGCAGACGAAATTGCCGACGGCTTTCCTCACGAAATCAATTCACTGCTCAGAAAGAGGGCAGGAATTATACATATACTCCGCCACAATCTCGGCAACGGGCATACCTGCCTTCCGAGAGAAAAGCTGATTATTCCCTGCTTTGAGCTGCTCGGTACGGAAAGAGAGGAGGCTCAGGAAATAATCAGCGACCTTGTGACAGACAGGGAACTTATTGAGGATTTCATTGATTCCAGAAGCTTTCTGTTTCTTCCCGATGAATACTATGATGAAAAAAAGATTGCCGAAAGAATAAAGGTTATGCTCCGCTTTCCGCCTGCAAAGGGTAAGACTCTCGATAAGGAGATAGACAAGCTTCAGGAAAAGAAGGGTATCCTTTTTGAGGAAAAGCAGAGGCTTGCCATCACAACCGCCGCCACAAAGGGACTTCTTGTGCTTACCGGCGGACCCGGTACGGGTAAAACCACTACCCTTAACGGTATTCTTGAAATTTTCGAAAAGCAGAAGCTTCGTGTACTTCTCGCCGCTCCTACCGGAAGAGCAGCGATGCGTATGAGCGAGGTTACGGGCCGTCAGGCCAAGACCATTCACCGCCTTCTTGAAACAGAATGGACAGACGGTGACAGACAGCATTTTGCAAGAAATATGGAAAATCCCCTTGAAGCGGATGCGGTTATCGTTGACGAGCTATCTATGGTTGATACTCACATTTTCGCAAGCCTGCTTGATGCTCTTCCACTCGGCTGCCGCCTTATTATGGTCGGCGACTCGGATCAGCTTCCGCCCGTCGGTGCAGGCAATGTGCTTCAGGATATTATCGAATCGGGTCTGCTTCCCGTCGTGGCACTCACAGAGGTTTTCCGTCAGGCAATGGAAAGCCTTATCGTTACAAATGCACATAAGATAGTGCGGGGTGAATATCCCGAGCTTTCGGTTACGGACAGCGACTTTTTCTTTATGCAGAGAAGCAGTATCGCAGGCTGTGTACAGACCGTTATAGAACTTTATGAAAAGCGTCTCCCTGCCGCTTACGGATATAATCCCATCGAGGATATTCAGATTATCACCCCCTCAAGAAAGGGTGAGCTCGGTACCGTAAGCCTTAACAAGCGCCTGCAGGAAATTATCAATCCTCCTTCAAGAGATAAGGATGACTATCACGTGGGTACAAAAACCTTCCGTGAGGGCGACAAGGTTATGCAGACGAAGAATAACTACGATATTCTCTGGACAAGAGGCAAGGAGCATTCCTCGGGTATTTTCAACGGAGATATCGGTATCATCATCGCCATAAACCATAACGCTGCCTTTATGAAAATAGATTTTGACGGCAGAATAGCCGTATACCCATTTGACGGTGCTTCCGAACTTGAACACGCTTACGCAATAAGGGTACATAAGAGTCAGGGCACGGAATTTGAGTCTGTTATTATGCCTGTATGTGCCTGCATGCCTCAGCTAAGCTACAGAAATCTTCTTTACACCGCTGTAACAAGAGCGAAAAACCGCCTCATCCTCGTCGGTACACGTGAGCAGATAAATGCCATGGTTGACAACGATAAAAAAACGAGGCGCTATTCCGCTCTGAAGCATTTCCTTGTTGATTAACGGGACTGTTCTCCATAAGCAGTCCCGTTTTTATTTTGATTAATGAGCATAATTAATCGCCTTTTAGAAATTATAATAATAAAAGGCGGCGATAAAAATGAAACAGATAAACACTGTAAGGGATATTCTTGAAAGCAGTGCGCAGACCTATACAAACAGAACTGCATTTGTCTTGAAAGCTGAGGACGGTACCGGGAAAGAAATAAGCTACGGAGAATTTTCAAGGGATGTGAAGGCACTTTCCCTTGCTTTATATGAAAAGCTGAAGCTCAGCGGTAGTCATATAGGGATAATAGGCGATAATTCATATTTCTGGTGTCTTTCCTATTTTGCGGTGCTGTCGGGTGACGGTGTTGCCGTACCTCTCGATAAGGATAATTCCCCTGAGGAGACGGCAGAGCTTATGCGCTTCGGTAATGTGAGCACGCTTATATGCGACGGGAAAAGCGGAAAAAAGCTCGCAAGGTACACCGACGAAAATGTGCAAATCATCTGCACCGAAAAGACGGATGACAGCAGAATGATAAGCCTTGAGAGCCTTCTCAGTTACGGCTACAGTGTCGCAGAGCAGGGGAGAAGTGTTTCTTCCGATATAAACCCCGACCGTATGGCGGTACTGCTTTTCACCTCGGGCACAACGGGCGTAGCAAAGGGCGTTATGCTCTCAAACAGAAACATAGTTTCCGACCTTAAGGCGGTCTGCAATAATGTGAAGATAACCTATGAGGACAGAAGTCTGTCGGTCCTTCCCTTGCATCACACTTATGAAGCGATCTCGGTGCTGATGCTCATAAGTCAGGGCGGTACGGTATGCTTTGCGAAGGGCTTCAGGAATCTTTCGGCGGATTTTCTTTTTTACCGTCCCACAGTTCTTGTGTGTGTACCTTTGCTTCTTGAAAAGCTTGAAAGAAAAATAGAAAGAGAGCTTGAAAGGCGAGGTAAGAGGGGGAGAAGCCGTCTTTTCGCCCTCGTTTCGGGTGTTGTGAGCGAAAATTCCAAGAGGAAGGCATTTTCTGCTATACACGAAGGCTTCGGCGGCAATCTTAAAAGAATAATAGTCGGTGCCGCAGCCTGCAGAAGGTCTACCGTGGAGTCCTTCGAATCCTACGGCTTCAGGGTTATAATAGGCTACGGGCTTACCGAATGTTCGCCTATAGTGATATGTAACAGTGACCTTGAAAGAAAGAGTAATTCTGTCGGAAAGCCTCTTTGCAGTGCTGAGGTAAGAATTACCGATAAGGATGAAAGCGGTACGGGTGAAATAGCGGTGAAGGGACCTATGGTTATGCTCGGCTACTATAAAAATCCCAAGGAGACAGAAAAGGTACTGCGTGACGGCTGGCTTTATACGGGAGATATCGGATATAAGGATAAGGACGGCTTTTATTATATTACGGGCAGAAAGAAAAACGTTATAGTCACAAGCGGAGGAAAGAATATTTTCCCTGAGGAGATAGAGACACTGCTTATGAGAAGCCCTCTTGTCTCCGAGTGTATGGTATACAGCAGAAACGACAGAGATATAATTGCCGAAATTCTTCCCGATAAGGAAGAAATTAAAAGAAAGAGCAAAAGTGATACTGTTACCGACGAGAGTATCCGTCTTTATACAGAGGCGGTGGTAAAAACCGTGAACGGTAAGCTGCCGCCTTATAAAAGGATAAAAACCTTTATTATAAGAGACAGTGAGTTTGAAAAGACCTCCACACGCAAAATAAAAAGGCATCGGCATTTGGAAAACAGGGATTGATTTTTGATGACGCAGGATATATAATAGATAAACAAAAAAGCACCCGACAGGTGCTTCTTATTCCTCATATTCGGTAAATTCTTTACCGTCCCACAGATAAACCCTGCAGAAGACGTTTCGCTTTTGGCATTCCTTTATAACATAAGCGGAGCCGCGGCTTTTTCCGTCCCAGAAAACAAAAACGGCGTTGCTTCTGTCTATAATAATATCATTTCTTATAAGGGGAGCCCTTTTTCCGTAAAGGTCATAGGCAGGCAGTATCTCCTCAATGAGTATATGATGCCTTCGGGCATATTCTCTTGCGCTATGATCAATTCCGCAGGCGCCTCCCGTCAGAATTTTTGTTGCGGCCCTCGGAAGGATACCGTCGGGTATGGGAGCGGTGATGCTTCTTGAGCCTGAAATACCTATTACCATAAAAAACTCTCCTATACATTTTACGCAGTAAATACTATCACACAAAAAAGGAAAAATCAATACGGAGGTTTATATGTTT
>JAZULG010000036.1:0-1562 GCA_045603005.1 Acutalibacteraceae bacterium | reverse complement strand
TACTTCTCCTTCATCTGATCGGGAGTAATTGCTTTTACGGGTACTGTCATTTCGACTGTGCCTACAATTTTAGCTCCGTTTTTGTTCAGAGCCTCAACGTGTGCCTTGTTTCTGTTGATAAGGTCGATTTCGCCGCCGTTTTTAGTGATATATGCACCGAGTACCGTACCGAGGGAGCCTGCGCCGTAAATACATGCTTTCATAGAATCAACATCCTTTCATTTGTTGCTTACCATTGTAGCACAGAGGGCAGGGGATTGCAAGAGGGGGAAGGGAATTCGGAATGCGGAATGCGGAATTCGGAATTGCGACAGGCGCGGGATGAAGCTGATCCTTAGTCCCCGGATCTCAATTTTCATAATGATATTGACATCCCTGATTTTATTAGTATAATATTTCCGTATTCGAAAAAGATGAAGGGCGGTGAGAAGGTGAAAAAAAGAAATTCTATGCTTGAGGGAAGTCCCATTAAAAGTATTATACTTTTTGCTCTGCCGATTATGGCATCCTCTATGCTGCAGTATAATTACTCCCTCGTAGATAACATCATCGTCGGAAGGTACGTAAGCGACCACGCTCTTGCGGCAGTCGGCTCGGTAGGTGCAATCGGCTCCTTTCTCGTCGGTACGGCTCTCGGTCTTACAAGCGGCTTTTCCATACCCGTTGCTCACGCCTTCGGTGCAAGGGACAGAAAAAAGGTTGCCCACTACGGGGGTAACAGTATCGCTCTTGCCTTCTGCATAGGTATTGTTATCTCGGTTATTGCTCATATTCTCTCAAAGCCCCTTCTGCGCCTTATCGGTACTCCTGAGGAAATTCTTGACCTTTCATCAGCTTATGTCAATATTCTGTATTACGGTATACCCTTTCAGATGCTTTCAAATAACTTTACGGCTATTTCCCGAAGTGTAGGAGAGAGCAGAAAGCCTCTTTATTTTTTCTCGGTTACGGTTGTTATCAATTTCGTGCTTGATATACTTTTCGTAAAGCAATTCGGTTGGGGAGTAGAGGGTGCCGCTGCGGCTACTCTTATTTCCCATATGTGTGCGGCTCTTTTCAACGGTATATATGTAATAAAATTCAACAAGGAGGCGGGCATCGGCCTTCGTGATATAAGGCTGAGCAAAAGCACCTCCTGGCGTCAGATTAAGCTCGGTATTCCCGTATCTCTTCAGTTTACTATTACCTCCATAGGCTCGATGAGTCTTCAGAGTGTGGTAAACTCCTTCGGTACAAATGTAATTGCAGGCTTCACCGCCGCAGGCAGGGTAGAGGGTCTTACCAACATACCCATGTCAGGACTCGGCGTTGCCACTCAGACCTTTGTGGGACAGAATTACGGTGCGGAAAACTATGACCGTATAATAAAATCCGTCAAGAGGATATTTATCCTCGACCTTGCCGTTTCCGTACTTATGAGTATAACCCTTTACACAATCGGTGAGCCGATGGTGGGTCTTTTTATGACGGAAATCAACCCTGAGATTATGACAGCGGCTAAAAGGTACATCCTTGCAATAGCTCAATGCTACAGTCTTGTTGCTGTGTTGTTTGTTATGCGT
>JAZULG010000035.1:0-2348 GCA_045603005.1 Acutalibacteraceae bacterium | reverse complement strand
TTTCTTTCTTTTCTCGCCGCGAGGGCATTCTTTTCTTCGTAAGAAAAGAATCAAAAGAATTTTTCTGCTTTCTTACTTGGCAGAATACTTCTTTCCGCTTCCGTAAACCTTCCCCGCGATTGCGCATTGATAATCGCGAATTGCAAATCCACCGTCTTTATGCAATTTGCATAGTTTTGCCTCCTCATTTTATACTTGCAATTTTTATATAAAATTGCTAAAATATACTAAATATAGTTAGAAACGGAGCTTTCCATGACTGACAGAGAAATTTACTGTAAGCCTACCTTCAAAAACATACCCGAGCAAAAACAGAGGAAAATTCTTGACGTTGCGGTAAATGAATTCGCAACCGAGGGCTTTGTTAATGCGAACATCAATACAATTGCCAAGAAAGCTGAGGTAAGTGTAGGCTCGCTATACAAATACTTTGATACAAAAACCGACCTTTTTCTTATGAGCGTAAACTATGGTCTTTCTGAGCTCGACTCAGTTATAGAAAAAGTCGCATCCTCCGACGAGGACGTTATGATAAAGCTTGAAAAGCTTACAAGAAGCTATATCGAAATATCCCGCCGTTCAAAGGTACTCATAAAGCTTTACAATGAAATTACAAGTGAAAGCAACAGTCCCATCATAGAAAAAATCGCATCACGTATTGAGGAAAAAACCTGTGCCGCCTACAGAAAAACCATTGAGGACGGTCAGAAATCCGGTGAAATCCGTCAGGATATCGACCCGGGTATTGCAGCCTTTCTCGTGGATAATATTCTTATGAACGTACAGTTTTCTTACGCCTGCGATTACTACTCCTTCAGGTATAAAATCTATGCAGGAGACGATATAATGGAAAGGGATGACTTTGCTATAAGCAACATCCTGCGCTTTATAAAAGGCGCACTTAAAGAACAGAAACAGGACAAGGTAAAACACCCTTGTCAGGAAAATAAAAACTATATTCTGAAAGGAAAGAAAATATTATGAAGTACGCACTTGCTTATGACATCGGTACAACCGGAGTTAAAACCTGCCTTTTTGAAATCGGTGATCAGATTAAGCTCATCTCCGATGCCACCGAAGGCTATGAGCTCTATATCCTCCCTGACGGCGGTGCCGAGCAGGATCCTGATGAATGGTGGGATGCTATGCGCAAAACCACCGCTACAGTTTTCAGCAAAACAAAGGTAAAGCCTGACCAGGTTGACGGCATATCCTTCTGCTCACAGGCTCAGGGTCTTGTTCTTGTTGATAAAAACGGACGTCACGTACGTCGCGCTATGAGCTATATGGATCAGCGAGCAAGAGAAGAACGCAAGCAGCTTATGGCTCACGGTATCCAGATTGCGGGTGCAAGCATTCCCAAGCTTCTTGTTTCTCTGGCAAAAACAGGCGCTGTTGCCGCAAGCGTAAAGGACCCGGTTTTCAAATATAATTGGGTAAAAAACAACGAGTCCGACAACTTTGAAAAGGTACATAAATGGCTTGACGTTAAGGAAGCTCTTATTGCAAGAATGACAGGAAAATTCGTAATGACCGAGGACTCCGCCTTCGGTACTCTTCTTTACGATATCCATAAAAAGTGTTGGAGCCAGGAGGTCTGCAAAATTCTTCACGTCGATATGCGCCACCTTGCTAAAATCGTAAAATCCACCGATGCAGTAGGCGGTCTTACAAAGCAGGCAGCCGCAGAGCTCGGACTTAAGGAAGGTACTCTTGTTTACGGCGGCGGTATGGATGCTTCTCTTATCGGCGTAGGTGCAGGTGCAGTAAATATGAACGAAACACACGTTTATATGGGCACATCAGGTTGGGTTTCAACCGTTGTTGACAAGAGTATTGTTGACGCTTCCGCTATGATTGCCGCAGTTGTCGGTGCACGTCCCGGCTACTACAATTACTTTGCAGAGCTTGAAACTGCAGGCAAGTGCCTTGAGTGGGTTAAGAACCACCTTGCTCTTGACGAAATCGGTATCTATCTTAAGAAGACCGACGTTGCAGAGGATATGGAATCAAAATATACCAATCTTTATCAGTACCTTTCATCAGTTATCGAGCAGGTACCCGCAGGCTCAAACGGCGTACTTTTCACACCCTGGCTTCACGGTAACCGCTGTCCCTTCGAAGATCCCAACGTAAGAGGTATGTTCTATAACCTCAGCATTGAAACCGGCAAGAGTGAAATGATCCGTGCCGTTGTTGAAGGCGTCTGCATGCATATGCGCTGGATGCTCGAGACCCACGAAAAGAAGACAAAGACCTCAAACGTTATCCGTTTTGTAGGCGGCGGCGCGCTCAACGATTCAACAAGCCAGATTCTTGCAGACTGCACAGGCAGAGTTGTTGAAACT
>JAZULG010000034.1:0-4002 GCA_045603005.1 Acutalibacteraceae bacterium | reverse complement strand
CCAAGTGGGAAAGCAGAAAAGTTCTTTGGTTACTCGGCTCCCCTGAAAGGTAATTCCCTCTGTTAGAGGGAGTGTCACGAAGTGACGAGGGTGTGCCGGTTTCCGGAGGAAAAGCTGTCAGGACGGAGTCCTGACTGAGGGGTTCTCAAGAAAGTAACGCCACGCGGCGAGCGACGCATATAATTCGGAATTGAGTGGAAGGCTTATTAAAACGGAAAGAAGCAGTCCGCCGAGCGGGGATGAAAGAGACTACCTCTGTCTTCCGATGAAATGCATACCGATTTTTTCAAAAGGACACGGTTTTTCCGTGTCCTTTTATGCGGTTAAATGACAAATATGACAACATAAATCCTGCAGAATAATTCATTTTGGTTTTAATTCACAAAACGTATTTTTATCACGTTTTCCGTTGACAAAAAGACGGTTTTTATGCTATACTTTTTAAGTCGATATTTTACATTTTACTGTATATATTTCTACTGACAAAACATAGAAGCTTAGTTCTTTGAAACTGACGGTTAAGTGGAGTTCACCACACGGATCAGAGAACATATACGCCGACCGTCTGGGCATCTTACGAACAGGTTTTTACCTTTGTGTAAGTATGTCCTTTTTTGTTTTTTATCAGGTAATATTCCCCCTAAGGAGGTTTTGTATTATGAAAAAAGTTGCAATCATTATGGGAAGTGACAGCGATTTACCCGTTGTTTCAAAGGCAGCCGATACCCTTAAGGATTTCGGTGTACCCTATGAGCTTCACATTTATTCCGCTCACCGCACTCCCGTAGAAGCAAAGGAGTTTTCCGAAAACGCAAGAAAGAACGGCTTCGGCTGTATTATTGCCGCCGCAGGTATGGCTGCGCATCTTGCAGGTGCAATTGCCGCCAATACCACCCTTCCCGTTATCGGTATCCCTATGAAATCAAAATATCTCGACGGTATTGACGCCCTTTTGTCAACTGTACAGATGCCCTCAGGTATCCCCGTAGCCACAGTTGCAATTGACGGTGCAGTCAATGCCGCCTTGTTGTCTGTTGAGATACTTGCAGTGACCGACGAAAACCTCGCCGCAAAGCTCAAGGCAAAAAGAGACGCAGACACAAAAAAGGTACTCGAAAAGAACGCCGCAGCAGAAGCACAGTTTAACTGATGCTCTATAGTCAGTCGCGATATAGAGTAGTCAGTAGTCAGTAGCCGGTAGTCAGGCTTTAACCATAAGGTTGATATGTACCTGACAAACACTACTGACCGCAAAAGCAGAATTTTATATAACATAAAATCATCAAAATCGCAAAGCGATTCCCCCTGACTACTGGCTACTAAAGGTACAATTTAAATAAAAAAAATAAACTTATATATTATTAAACGGAGGTTTTTAAAATGGAAAAGATTTACACAGGTAAAACAAAGGACGTTTACAAGCTCGAGAACGGCAACTGCCTTCTCAAATTCAAGGATGACTGCACAGGCAAAGACGGCGTTTTTGATCCCGGCGAAAATGCAGTAGGTCTTACAATCGACGGCGTGGGCGACGTTAACCTTCGTATGTCAATCTACTTCTTCGAAAAGGTAAATGCAGCAGGCATCAAGACTCACTATGTAAATGCTAACCTTGACGATACAACAATGGAGGTTCTTCCCGCAAAGGTATTCGGTCACGGCCTTGAGGTTATCTGCCGCCATAAGGCAGTAGGCAGCTTCATCCGCCGCTACGGTGATTACATTGAAGAAGGTGCAGACCTTCCCGCATATGTTGAAATGACCTTCAAGAACGACGCTAAGGGCGATCCCCTCGTAATCAAGGATGCTCTTGTTGCTCTCGGCGTTATGACCGACAAGCAGTACGAGGACATCAAGGTTATGACACAGAAGATCACTCAGATCGTTGCTGACGACCTTAAGGAAAAAGGCCTCGTTCTCTATGACATCAAGTTCGAGTTCGGCTACAATGCTGACGGAGACGTAATGCTTATCGATGAAATCGCATCAGGTAATATGCGCGTTTACAAGGACGGCAAATATATTGACCCCATGACTCTTTCAGAGCTTTTCTTCGCATAATCAGACTATTAGCAATCGGACTTAACCGTCCGATTGCCCTCGCATTTATAAAGGAGCATTTACATGGGTGGTTTTTTTGGCGCAGTCAGCAGGCATGATACGGTTTTGGACGTATTCTTCGGCACTGACTATCACTCTCACCTTGGTACCCGTCGAGGCGGTATGGCTGCCTATGACGAGAAAAAAGGCTTACAACGTAAAATTCACAAAATTGAAAATTCTCCCTTCAGAACAAAATTTGAAAATATTTCAGCAACAATGAAGGGTAAAGCGGCAATAGGCTCAATCAGTGACTCTGATGCACAGCCCCTACTGGTCCGCTCAAAGCTTGGTCTTTATGCTATATGCATTATCGGCCTTATAAACAACAAGGAACAGCTCGTTGAGGATTTCCTTTTCACCAACGGCGGTCACTTTGGTGCTATGACTAACGACGGTATCAACTCAACAGAGCTCGTTGCCGCAATAATAAATCAGAAGAACAGCTTTGCGGAGGGTATTGCCTATGCACAGAGCCTTATCGACGGCACTGCATCGGTACTGATTCTTACCAATAACGGCAGAATCATCGCCGCCCGCGACAGACTCGGCAGAATTCCCGTGCTTATCGGCTCAAACGATGATGGCTACTGTGTTTCCTTTGAGGACTTCGCATATAAAAAATTAGGCTATACCGACTATAAGGAGTTGGGCCCCGGTGAGGTGGTTGAATTCACCGCAGACTCCTTCAAGGTGCTCAGACAAGCAGGAAACGAAACAAAAATCTGCGCCTTCCTCTGGTCATATTACGGTTACTCAACCTCCTGCTATGAGGGAGTCAACGTTGAGGTAATGAGATACAGAAACGGACAGATTATGGCAGAAACCGACAGAGCAAACGGCATAGCCCAGAATATCGACTATGTAAGCGGCGTTCCCGATTCGGGTACTCCCCACGCTATCGGTTATGCTCACGAAAGCAGAATACAGTTTGCACGTCCCTTTATCAAGTATACTCCCACCTGGGCAAGAAGCTTTACACCCGCCAATCAGAACGAAAGAAACAGGGTTGCAAAAATGAAGCAGATTCCCGTTCACGATCTGATTAACGGCAAAAAGCTGCTCTTCGTTGACGACAGTATCGTACGCGGCACTCAGCTTCGCGAAACAGTTGAGTTCCTTTATGAAAACGGAGCAAAAGAGGTACATATCCGCTCCGCCTGTCCCCCGATTATGTACAGCTGCAAGTATCTCAACTTCTCAAGAGCAACATCAGAGATGGAGCTCATCGCACGAAGCACCGTTATGGAGCTTGAAGGTGAGGAAGGCTTTAAGCATCTCGATGAATACATCGATAACACAACCGAAAGAGGTAAGAACTTAAGAAACGCTATCTGCGAAAAGCTTCACTTCACCTCCCTCGAATTCCAGTCAATCGACGGAATCATAAAGGCTATCGGTCTTCCCGCAGATAAAATCTGCACCTACTGCTGGACGGGAAGGGAATAAAACACAATTCGGAATGCGGAATTAGGATTTCGGAATTGCGTCTGAACTGCGTAAAGCCGATAAAACCCTACCCGCAAAACTACCGAATAATCTCCCTGAAAAAATTATTAACTCTTTTACTGTTTAGTAAAACCTATCTTACGCAGGAACAAGCTGAATACTGAGTGCCGGTTCGGGTGCGACCATAATTCCGAATTCCGCATTCCGAATTCCGCATTTAACACCTGCTCCCTCACTATAAAAAATAACTTTAGGAGAATAACCATGGATCATAAAAATTCTTTCTCTGCAAGCTATGCAGCTGCAGGCGTTGATATCACCGCCGGATATAAATCTGTAGAGCTTATGAAAAAGCACGTTGCAAGAACCCGTAACGAGGGCTCAGTTGACGATGTAGGCGGCTTCGGCGGCTGCTTCGACCAAGTCGGAGGCCAAGCGGTCTTAGGAAGACAA
>JAZULG010000033.1:0-3983 GCA_045603005.1 Acutalibacteraceae bacterium | reverse complement strand
TTATTTTGAAAATGTAAAACAAGCAGATGGCAGTTATAAAACAGTTTATCTGGATTCGCATTATTATTATCACTACCACCAAGGATTTGACTACACCTACGACATCTATGCCGAGTGGCCATTGAGTGAAGATGAATACGCCAAAGAGGTAAAACGAGCTACTGCTGTATTTACAAAAAATATCGCAAACAAAACCTACAATTATGATTTTACAGGAATCAAAAAAGGTGATTACAATTGTTTGATTCTGCACAGTGGTGATAAGCCTTTTACCAAGGCGACTGATAATTATGACTATATTATTTTTGCTTATAATGATGAAAATAACACCGTTCGGTACATCTACTGTGACAGTCTTGAAAACGGCGCCGATCAACCGTATTATTTAGAACTTGATTGGTGATATCAAAATCGGTGAAACTTGCCAAAACGAAGTACTCACCTATGGGCGGGAACTTTTTGTTTGCACAACAGCAACTCTTTGGTAATATCAACCAAAATAATCCGTATTCTTTTGTGCATTATCGTTAATGCGATTATTGACTTTTACTAAAAACAACTATATAATTTTGTCATAGTAACCAAACAAACTTAAAACTATTTTATTCCAGAGGTATCTATGCAAAATTTTCTCACTTCATTCGGTCACATTTTAGGATTCATTTCAGTAGCTTTATTTTTCTATTCATATCAGTGTACTGAAAAAAGAAAGCTTGTAGCAGTACAGACAGTTGCAACAGCCTTAAGCTGTGTACAGTATCTTCTTATAGGCGCTTTTTCAGGCTTTGCTTTAAACGTTGTATGTATAATCCGTAACTTCGCATTTAACTATCGCGATAAAAAGCAGAGTAAAAGCCTCCTTCTCCCCATTACTTTCTCTTTAGGCATGGCAGTTGTCAGTATTTTCTCATGGGAGGGCATTCATTCACTGCTCATAACCTCAGGTCTTGTTGTTAATACAATGAGCATGGGCATATTTGATGCTAAGGATTTCCGTAAGACAATACTTATCTCCTCTTCACTGATTCTTGCTTACAACGCTTTCGCTCTCTCATACAGCGGTATGCTGAGCGAATCAATATCTCTTCTTTCGGTTGTAATCGGAATCATCCGATATAACAGTACACAGAGCGTACAGACTGTAAAGACCGTAAAAGCTGTGCAGTCATCAAACAAAAAGGTTGCAGCGTAAAAATTCACGGGCAGTACCGATTCGGTACTGCCCGCTGTTATTTTAGCCGTAGATAGGTCCGTATGTCTGACAAGCTCTGTAGTCTGCGCTCTGACTGTCTTCTGTGCCGAAGGCTGCCCATGAATGGGGACGGAAGATTCTGTCCTCGGGTACGTTGTGCATATTAACGGGAATACGGAGCATTGAAGCGAGAGTGATGAGGTCATCACCTACGTGTCCGTAAACCGTTACGCCGTGATTTGCGCCCCAGTTAGCCATTACTGAGTACACATCCTTGAATGCACCCTCACCTGTAAGGATAGGTGCAAACCAGGTTGTGGGCCATGAATAGTCTGTTCTCTTATCGATTGTTTCGTGTGCATTATCGGGAAGGTCAACTGTGTAGCCCTCTGCAATCTGCATAACGGGGCCGATGCCGTCGATGATGTTTACACGAAGCATTGTAACGGGCATTTCTGCCTTACAACGGAAGTGGCTTGAGAATCCGCCGCCTCTGAAGTATTCATAATTAGCTCTGCACCAGTCGGCATTTTCAAGACAAGCCTTGATGTCAGCCTCTGTCATATCCCAGAAGGGCTTCATACAACCCTCGCCCTTGTCGTTCTTAGCGGCACCGTTGCCGTCAAGTGCAGTTGCACCTGAGTTGATAAGATGGATAAAGCCGTCCTTTGCCTTACCCTCGGGCTTATAGCCTGTTACTCTCTCGCAGGCCTCGGGGCTCCAATAGGTACGTACGTCATGGAAGCAGGGAGCACTGCCTGTAACAAGAGTACCGAGCATCATTGAAACACCGTTGAGTGTGTCGTTTTCAGTAGCAAAAGGTGTGGGTGCCTTGGGGCCGTTCCAGTCGAAGGTTGAAGCCATAATTGCTTCGGTGAAGTCTGCATTGGGGAGCCAGTCTGTCCAGTTTCTCTGGCCCTGGAAGCCGCCTGCAACAGCATTCTTGCCGAGTGCTTCCTCGTGCCAACCGAGCTCGTCAAGCTTCTTGTTTCCGTAAAGGATATCCTTAACAATAATGGAGAACTTTGCGATGAACTCCCAGTCCTTATCAGCAGGAACCACCTTGGACTTTCTGATGATCTCGGGAAGGTTCTTGCCTGCGTTTACGTCGAAGCCCTCCTTGCAGTTTGCTTTTATCCAGGCGAGTGCCTTCTCGTATTCATCCTTATCATAGATTTCAAGGGTGATTCTTCTGATAATATCGCTCATATCAACCCACTCAGCACGGATACCGAAGTATTTCTGGAACATTGAAGCATCGCAATAGCTGCCTGCAATACCCATAGAAATACCGCCAAGGTTGACGTATGCCTTGTTTTTCATCCAGCCGACTGCAACTGATGCTCTTGCAAAACGAAGAATCTTCTCAGCAACATCGTCGGGTATGGTTTTATCGCCCATATCCTGAACATCTTTACCGTAAATTGAGAAAGCGGGAAGCCCCTTCTGCGCATAAGCAGCCATAACTGCTGCAAGATAAACCGCGCCCGGTCTTTCTGTACCGTTAAAGCCCCAGACAGCCTTAATGGTGTTGGGATTCATATCAAAGGTCTCTGAGCCGTAGCACCAGCAGGGAGTTACGGTAAGAGTAGCCACAACGTTTTCCTTTGAGAACTGATCCTCACATTTTGCAGCCTCTGCACCGCCTCCGATTGTTGTTTCTGAAATTACGCACTGAACGGGTGTTCCGTCGGGATATTTGAGTGTTTCGCTGATAAGCTTTGCGGCTGACTCAGCCATACCCATAGTCTGATTTTCAAGGCTTTCTCTTACTCCGCCCCAGCGTCCGTCGATTACAGGTCTGATACCTATTTTAGGATATAACATAGTATTTTTCTCCTTTATGTTTATTTTTTTATAATAGTGCAGAAGCGTTCAAAGGCTTCATCCCAGTCAGTTGTACGCTCTGATACAAAGGTTTTTACCTTTTCTGTTTCTGCAATAATTTTTCTGCCCTGTGATATGCTTTCAATTTCTCCGAGAGCAAGAAGCTGAAGAATTATATTGCCGAGTGCCGTTGCTTCAACAGGTCCGGCAACAACGGGAATTCCCAGACTTTCAGCCGCAAGCTCACACAAAAATCCGTCCTTTGTGCCACCTCCCATAAGGTGAAGCACATCAAATTTTTTACCTGTACATTTCCCTATCTGCTCAAGAGCAAGTCTGTATTTGAGAGCAAGGCTTTCATAAATACATCTTACAAGCTGACCGATTGTTTCAGGTACGGGCTGATTTGTATTTTTACAGTAATTGCGGATTTTTTCGGGAAGATTACCATGTGCGGAAAGCTCAGGTGCATCCGGATCTATGAAGCTTCTGAATTTTTCACTATCACGTGCAAAGGTTTCAAGCTCGTTGTAGCTGTATTTTCTGTCGGTTTTTGCAAGGTCACGTCTTGTTTCCTGAATGAGCCATAAACCACTTATATTCTTAAGAAAGTTGATTTTTCCGTTAGCTCCCATTTCGTTTGAAAGCTCAAGAGCGTTACTTTCAGATGTCATAACAGGCTCATCAAGCTCACAACCGATAAGTGACCATGTTCCGCAGGAAAGAAATGCCGCATTTTCATTCTCAGTCGGCATTGCCGCAACGGCACACTGTGTGTCGTGACCGGCAACGCTTATAACAGGAATACCCTTGTATTCACCGTTTACCGTTGCACTCGCCTTTATTGGCGCGAAGAGCGATTCCTTTATTCCGAAAGTGTCAATAACCTTCTTGCTCCACGATTTTTCTTTCATATCAAGCATCTGTGAGGTTGATGCTATCGACATTTCACAGACCTTTTCTC
>JAZULG010000032.1:0-3692 GCA_045603005.1 Acutalibacteraceae bacterium | reverse complement strand
TCTGACATCTATTGTTGTATGAGCCTTGTCGGGAAGGTCAGCTGTATAACCCTCGGCAATCTGCATTACGGGTCCGATACCGTCGATAATATTTACACGAAGCATTGTAACAGGCATCTCTGCTCTGCAACGGAAGTGGCTTGAGAATCCGCCGCCTCTGAAGTATTCATAGTTTGCTCTGCACCAGTCAGTAGCCTCAAGACAAGCCGTCATATCTGCTTCGGTCATTTCCCAGAAGGGCTTCATACAGCCTTCGCCCTTTTCGTTCTTGGAAGCACCGCTGCCGTCAAGGGCAGTTGCACCTGAGTTGATAAGATGGATAAAGCCGTCCTTTGCCTTGCCCTCGGGCTTATAGCCTGTAACTCTTTCACATGCTTCGGGGCTCCAGTATGTACGTACATCGTGGAAGCAGGGTGCACTGCCTGATACCAGAGTACCGAGCATCATTGAAACACCGTTGAGTGTATCGTTCTCTGTTGCAAAGGGTGTGGGAGCCTTGGGTCCGTTCCAGTCAAAGGTTGAAGCCATAATTGCTTCTGTGAAGTCTGCGTTGGGAAGCCAGTCTGTCCAGTTTCTCTGACCCTGGAAGCCGCCTGCAACAGCATTCTTGCCGAGTGCTTCCTCGTGCCAGCCAAGCTCGTCAAGCTTCTTGTTACCGTAAAGAATATCTCTTACGATAATGGAGAACTTTGCAATAAACTCCCAGTCCTTATCGGCAGGAACTACCTTTGATTTTCTGATGATTTCAGGAAGCTCCTTACCTGCGTTTACATCAAAACCCTCCTTACAGTTTGCCTTGATCCAGGCAAGTGCCTTCTCGTACTCGTCCTTATCGTAAATTTCAAGAGTGATTCTTCTGATGATATCGCTCATATCAACCCATTCAGCACGGATGCCGAAGTACTTCTGGAACATCGCAGCATCACAGTAGCTGCCTGCAATACCCATTGAAATACCGCCGAGGTTGACATAGGCCTTGTTCTTCATCCAGCCGACAGCAATTGAAGCTCTTGCAAAGCGGAGAATCTTTTCGGCAACATCCTCAGGGATTGTTCTGTCGTCCATATCCTGAACGTTTCTGCCGTAAATTGAGAATGCGGGAAGTCCCTTCTGTGCATAAGCTGCAAGAACAGCTGCAAGATAAACCGCACCGGGTCTTTCTGTACCGTTAAAGCCCCATACTGCCTTGATTGTATTAGGGTTCATATCGAAGGTCTCGGAGCCGTAGCACCAGCAAGGAGTTACGGTAAGTGTTGCAACAACATTCTGTGTTGAGAACTGATCCTCACACTTCGCAGCCTCTGCGCCGCCGCCGATTGTTGTGTCTGAGATAACACACTGTACGGGAGTACCGTCGGGATATCTGAGATTTTCGCTGATAAGCTTTGCAGCTGCTTCAGCCATACCCATTGTCTGAGCTTCGAGGCTTTCTCTTACGCCGCCCCAACGTCCGTCAATTGTGGGTCTGATACCAATTCTGGGATATAACATATTTATTTCTCCTTTACTATTTTTTTATAATTTCACAGAAGCTATTAAAAGCATCGTCCCACTCAGGAGTGTGTACTCCCTCGTATGTCTTTACCTTTTCGGTTTCTGCAATAATTTTTCTGCCTTGTGATATTGTTTCAATCTCGCCTAAAGCTATAAGCTGAAGTACGATATTACCGAGTGCCGTAGCTTCAACGGGGCCTGCAATAACGGGAATACCGATACTCTCCGATGCAAGCTCACAAAGGAAGCCGTCCTTTGTGCCGCCGCCCATAAGATGAAGAACATCGAATTTCTTGCCTGTACACTCCCCTATCTGCTCAAGAGCAAGTCGGTATTTGAGAGCAAGACTTTCGTAAATACATCTTACAAGCTGACCGATTGTTTCGGGTACGGGCTGATTTGTGTTTTTGCAATAGCTTCTTATTTTATCGGGAAGATTGCCGTGAGCCGAAAGCTCCGGAGCATCGGGATCGATGAAGCTTCTGAAGGGCTCACTTTCTCTCGCAAGCATTTCAAGCTCGTTATAGCTATACTTACGGTCAGTTATTGCAAGGTCGCGGCGGGTTTCCTGAATAAGCCATAAACCGCTGATATTCTTGAGGAAATTAATTTTTCCGTTTGCGCCCGTTTCATTGGAAAGCTCAAGAGCATTACTCATCTGTGTCATCACGGGTTCATCAAGCTCGCAGCCGATAAGTGACCATGTACCGCAGGAAAGGAAGGCGGCATTTTCATTTTCAGAGGGCATAGCCGCTACTGCACACTGTGTATCATGGCCTGCAACACTTATTACGGGAACGCCCTTGTATTCACCGTTTACTGTTGCGCTTTCCTTTAAAGGAGCAAATAAGCTTTCTTTTATCCCGAAAGTATCAAGCACCTTTCTGCTCCAGCACTTTTCCTTCATATCGAGCATCTGCGAGGTTGATGCAATAGTCATCTCGCAGACCTTTTCGCCCGTAAGAAGATATGCAAATAAATCAGGCATAAACAGAAGCTTATCCGCTTTTGCGACATTATCATCGCTTATAAGCTGGAAAAGAGTGTTGATATTCATAATCTGATTGCCTGTTTCAGCGTAGATTTCATCAGCACTAAGCTTTTCAAAGGCCTTACCGAGAGCGTCCTTTGTTCTTTCGTCACGGTAATGATAGGGCTCGTGGATTATTTTTCCCTCTTTGTCAATAAGAGCATAATCAACGCCCCAGGTATCAAATGCAAGAGAATCTATCTCCCCTGCTTTATCAATAGCCTGCTTAACCTCCGATAAAATCATATCAACATCGTGACAGATGTGTCCGTCAACAGTAAGAGGTACATTATCAAAGCGGTGGATTTCCTCGTACCTTATCTCTTTACCGTCAAAGGTTGCCTTGATTGCTCTGCCTGTAGAAGCGCCAAAGTCAAAGGCTAATACTGTTTTCATTTGACCACACCCTTCTTAAGAAGAATGTTGGCATAAATTGCCTTTTCGCCCGTTGCAATGATAAGGTAAGCATCCTTTGCTCTTTCATAGAAGGCAAAGCGCTCTGTATAATCTACCGCATGGTGCTCAGGCTCGTATTTGTTGAGAATTTCCTCATAGGCACCCCATATTTCGGGAGCACCGCAGGTGTCACCGGGTACAACCTCCATAAGTGCTACCGGCTTTTCCGTGTATGTATCAAGAGGGATGAGCTTAAGCACCGCATCAAGAATTTCAGGTACACCATGACCGTCCGCACGGATAACGATTGAATTCTTACCTACACTGTGACAAGGGAAATTGCCGTCCGCGATAACAAGCTCATCTCCGTGTCCCATTTCTGCAAGAGCCTTAAGAAGCTCAGGTGAAATCAGGGGTGATATTCCTTTAAGCATTATCTCACCTCTCAGTCTTTTTTATGAAGGAGGTCATCGTCGGGATTGAATATCTTATAGCCCGGATGTCTGCCTGTGATTCTGTAATAGCTTCTCAGGTCGATAAGCTTCTGAATATTATTATTGCTTATATCGAAGCTGCCGCCGAGAATAACAGCATTGATTGTAATTTTTGCCCAGAGCTCAAGACTTTCCATTCTGTAGAAGGCGGTAATAACATCACTGCCCACAGCAAGTGCACCGTGGTTTTCAAGAAGCATTACGTCATGCTCCTCAAGATAAGGCTCAATTGAATCGGGCACCTCTGTTGTTGAGGGTGTACCGTAGGGTGTGAGAGG
>JAZULG010000031.1:0-18507 GCA_045603005.1 Acutalibacteraceae bacterium | reverse complement strand
GAATTTGTTGTCAAGGATTTCCTTTGTGTTGAAATAGTAGACCCTCTGGTCCTTGGGTGCTTCACCGCCGTAGGTGAAACGCTTGCCGATGTTTCTGAAGGTTGCCTTGATGCTGTCACCGAAGGAGCCGCAGAAAATGCTCGGCTCAGTTGAAGCGTCATAGGTGAATTCGCCCGGCTCTGCACAGACCTCGACCACCTTGCCCTGCTCAACGATAATCATACACTGACCGTCGGCAACAACTATGCCCGAGCCTGTTGTGATGATGTTTTCGTCGCCCTTGTAATTTGACGAGCGACCCGTTGTTTTCTTCTGTCCCTTTCTCATAAGGACATCGTTGGGTAAAGACTCGCAGATGAAAAATTCCTTCCACTGGTCAGCCATTACGCCGCCTGCCGCGCCTAATGCAGCTTTAATAAGTCCCATAATATCTTTCTCCTTTGTTTTAATTCTGAAAGCAGATGTCACCCACTTTAAATTTATACACTGTCATTATAGAATAAATCACAGAATTTTTCAAGTGTAAAATACATACTGCGCTCTCACTCCGTACCGTGGGGACAGTATGAAAAAAATCTTTACTTTTTCAGCATCTTATAGTATAATAAATTGATTATGCCATAAAACGTGAATCAGGAGGCGACGAAATGTTTATAGATAAAGCCGTAATTAAAATAAAGGCAGGTGACGGCGGTAACGGTGCCGTAGCCTTCCACCGTGAGAAATACATCACCTCAGGCGGTCCCGACGGCGGTGACGGCGGTAAGGGCGGAGATATAGTTTTTCAGGTTGACGATAACCTTTCCACCCTTGCAGATTTCAAGTATAAAAGAAAATACAAGGCTCCCAACGGCTCTGACGGTCAGGGCGGCAGACGTAACGGCAGAAAGGCAGAGGACCTTATTATCAGGGTGCCCAGAGGTACTATTATCCGTGAAAAGGAAAGCGGTACTCTTATGGCGGATATGTCCACCGACGAACGCTTCATAGCCGCAAAGGGCGGCAAGGGCGGCTGGGGTAACAGCCACTTCGCAACGAGTACAAGACAGACTCCCCGCTTTGCAAAGGGCGGTGCTCCCGGTGAGGAATGGGAGGTTGTGCTCGAATTAAAGCTCCTTGCAGACGTAGGTCTTTTAGGCTTCCCCAACGTAGGCAAATCGAGCTTCATTTCCGTTGTAAGCCAGGCAAAGCCAATCATAGCCGACTACCATTTCACCACTATCACTCCCGTACTCGGTGTGGTATCACTCGGTGAAGGCTCATCCTTCGTAATTGCAGATATTCCCGGTCTTATTGAGGGCGCAAGTGACGGTGTAGGTCTCGGACACGCATTTTTACGTCACGTTGACCGTTGCCGTATGCTCGTACACATCGTTGACGTTGCAGGCAGTGAGGGCAGAGACCCCATTGAGGACTTCGAGAAAATCAATCTTGAGCTTGAGCGCTTCAATCCCGAGCTTGCAGAAAGACCTCAGATTGTTGTTGCAAATAAAATCGACCTTGCAGAGTCCGAGCAGCTCGAACGCTTCAAAGGCTATATTGAAGAAAAGGGTTATGAATATTTTGAAATGTGTGCTCCCATCAGCGAGGGTACAAAGGAAGTAATCAATGCGGTTGCCGCAAAGCTTCAGACTCTTCCGCCCGTAAAGCAGTACGAAAAAGAGGAAATCCCCCTCGATACACTTCTTGCAAAGCAGAATACGGGCTTTACAATCACCGTCGAGGATGACGTATACATCGTTGAAGCGGAATGGCTCATAAAAATCCTCTGCCGTACCGACCTTGACGACTACGAATCACTTCAGTACTTCCAGAGAGTACTTATTTCAAGCGGCATCATCGATGCACTCAGGGAAAAAGGTATTCAGGAAGGCGACATCGTTTCAATTTACGACTTTGAATTTGAATTCATGAACTGACCCTCTCAGTCCTTACGGACAGCTCTCCCTGAGGGAGAGCCACGCTGTTTTTCCTTCAATTTAAAAGCATTCCGACTTACCTCACCCCTCGGGAGAGGTGTCATCCGCGAGGATGACGGAGAGGGCGCTATTCCCTATTTCCTCAGGCACAAAATTAATATGAAAGAAGAAACCTATGAGATTCTACGACAAAAGCTGCGATGTTAATAACCTTAGTCCCCTCACCCTTGCCTTTATAGGTGACACGGTTTTTGACCTTTTTGTAAGGGAAAAGCTTGTGTGCGAGGCTAACAGACCCGTCAACAAGCTTCACAAGGCGGCTACGGGCTATGTAAGTGCTGCGGCTCAGGCGTCAGCAGCGCAGAAGCTTCTCCCCTTACTTACGGAAAAAGAGCTTTCCGTATTAAAACGAGGCAGAAACGCACATACTAACCATAAGGCCAAAAATGCCTCCGAGGGTGACTATCATTACGCCACCGGTCTTGAAGCGCTTTTCGGATATCTTTATCTGAGCGGTGAGACAGACAGACTCAGGGAGCTTTTTGACCTTATAATAACGGACTGATGTCCCTGAGGGTGTGTTTTTCTGAAAATCAGACGAATTATAACAGATGCTTTTATCTGCATCTGCGGACTTTGCTTTTTCAGTATATCCGTAAATATGTTTGCATCTCCTAACGGTATCGTGCAGGGCGGCTTTACGGGTATAGGTACAATGATAAACAGATTTTTTCCCTTTGTACCCATAGGCACCGTGATTTTCACCTTAAACATACCGCTTTTCATCCTTGCAAAGCTTTTCCTCGAAAAGGGTATTCTCCCGCGCACCGTACTTATAACCTGCGGACTTTCACTTTTCATTGATGCAGGCTCAGGGTTTATCCCCGCCTACACCGGCGACAAGCTTCTGTGTGCAATCTTCTGCGGTGTTTTTGCCGGTCTCGGGCTGTCACTTATCTTCTATACCGGTGCTTCAAGCGGCGGTACGGATATAATAGTAAAGCTCATACGAAGAAAAAAGCAGAGCCTTTCAACAGGTACTCTCATTCTCGCCTTTGATGCGGCGGTAATCGGTCTTTCCGGCTTCGTGTACGGCAATTTCGAGGCAGTTATGTACTCCCTTGTGGCGGTATTTCTCACCTCAAGGGTAATAGATTTCGTGCTTTACGGCTCGGAGCACGGAAAAATAATCATAGTCGTTTCCGACAAGGCAAGGGAAATGGCTGAAATCATTATGCACGAGCACTCCCGCGGAGTCACCCTGATTAAGGCTCAGGGCGGATACACTCACAAGGAAAAGAATATACTGTGGTGTGCAGTACGCGCATCTCAGGTAAGAAATATAAACAGGTCGGTAAAGCAAGCCGACCCCGCCGCCTTTACGGTAATCTGCGATGCAGGTCAGATAATCGGTGAAGGCTTCGGCAAATGACAGGAGGAAATTTTATGACAAACGGCTCAAACGACGGCTTCTGGCTTATCAAAACCGTTGACAAAAAAATCAATATCAAGGGAGCACCCTATCTCGATATGCTCCTTTGTGATAAAGAGGGAGAAATCAACGCCAAGCTATGGGACTACAGTGAGCTTGCTCACGGCGTTTTCGAGCCCGGCGAGCTTGTTAAAATCAGAGGCAGTGTCTCCGCCTATAACGGACAGAATCAGCTCAAGGTTGACCGCATAAGAAGGGTAACCTCCTCTGACGGGGTGAACATTGCCGATTTCGTACCCTCGGCCGAATACAGCGGTGAGATGATGCTCGGCAGTATAATGAATATCATCAGCGGTGTAAAGGACCCTCAGCTCAGAGAGCTTACATATGCCCTTGTCAAGGACAGAGAGGCTGACATCCTTCACTGGCCTGCCGCCTTCAAGCTTCACCACGCAATACGCGGCGGACTTCTCTATCATACTCTTTCAATAATAAAGCTTGCAGAGGGCGTCTGCAATATTTATCCCGCCATTGACAGAGACCTTCTTATGTGCGGCATTATCGTACATGACCTTTGCAAAATCGACGAATTCAATCTCAGCCCCGCAGGCCTTGTAACCGGCTACAGCGTAAAGGGCGAGCTTATCGGACACCTTGTTATGGGTGCTATGAAAATTGAGGAGAAGGCAAAGCAGCTTTCCGTTGACCCCGAAAAAGCAATGCTTCTCGAGCATATGGTAATCTCTCACCACGGCGAGCCTGATTTCGGTGCCGCAGTACGTCCCATGTTCCTTGAGGCGGAAATACTCAGTCAGCTTGACAAGCTCGATGCAACGATCTACGAAATCACCTCTGCAGTAAGCGAAGCTCCCGCCGGCGACTTCACACCGAGGCAGTGGGCGCTTGACAACAGAAAGCTCTATAACCACAACCGTAAAGAGGTCGTTGTTAAAGCAAATCTTGACAAATAAGCCCTGATATTGGTTACGAGAAGCAAAAAAATATAGTTTTCCTGAGGAAAATTAAGTAAAAAGGTAGAAAATATCGAAATACTGTTGCAATTTTTCCGAAAAAGTGTGATAATATACCGTAAGTTACTATGTCAAGGGGTGTTTGTTGATGAGAGTTATTACCGGTTCGGCAAGAGGCAGACGCCTCGTTACTCTTGAGGGTGACGACGTAAGACCTACCACCGATATTGTAAAAGAGGCTCTTTTCAGCATCATTCAGTTTGAAATCGAGGGTCGTAATGTTCTCGATCTTTTCGGCGGCTGCGGTCAGCTTGCAATCGAGGCCCTTTCAAGAGGAGCAAAGAGTGCAACAATAGTTGACCTTTCAAAAAAATCCGTTGAGGTTATAAAAAAGAACGTGAACACCACAGGCTTCACAAATAAGGCCTTCGTTGTCAACAGTGATGCAGTATCCTTTCTTTCAAGGACGAGAGAGAGGTTTGACATAGCCCTTCTTGATCCTCCCTATTCAAAGGGACTTATCGAAAAGGCTCTTGATATACTTCCCGAGGTTATGAATGAGGGCGGAGTCATTATCTGTGAGGCTCCCTTCACCGACGAGCTTCCCGAGTACGCAGGCAGCTTTGTTTTAAAGAAAAAATACAGATACGGTAAAACAGGACTTTTCCTTTACAGATGTGAAAGCGAAGGGAATGATTGATTTGAGCGAAAGAATCGCTATTTATCCCGGCTCCTTTGACCCGGTCACAAGCGGTCACCTCGATATTATCCGAAGAAGCTCAAAGCTTTTTGATAAGATAATTGTTGTTGTTATGACCAACCACAAAAAGCAGGGGCTTTACACCTTCAGCGTGGACGAGCGCGTCGACCTGATAAAAAGATGCACCGCAAATCTCCCCAACGTCAGCGTTGATTCCTATATGGGACTTCTTGCAGATTACGCAAAAAGTCAGAATGCGGTTGCAATCGTCAAGGGCCTTCGTGCCGTTTCCGATTTCGAAAACGAATTTCAGCAGGCACTTATCAACAAAAAACTCAACGATGAGGTTGAGACAGTTTTTATGGCCGCTGATTCCGAGCATATGTTTTTAAGCTCGAGCATGATAAAGCAGGTTTGTCAGCTCGGCGGAGATATATCCCAGTTTATTCCGGGTGAAATTTCAAATGATATTATAGAAAAGTTAAAGAAAGGGTAAGTTAATATGTCTAATTTTTATGATCTTGAAACCGACCTTGAAGTCGAAGATGTAAACTCCGGCGAAGAATATGAAAACGAGTACGAGGCTGAGGAAGAGTACGAGGAGTACGAGGAAGTAACCGAATTCGGTGCTTATGACGAGGCAGCCGCTGATGAAAGATGGGGCGATATGGAATTTGAGCAGCTTGTTGTTGAGCTTTGCGACATCATCGCAAGAAGCAAGAAATTCTTCTTCTCAAAGAAAAAGAGAATCGTTGACGGCGAAGAGACAACTCACCTTGCTCAGTTCATCCAGAATAAGCTTCCCGGTGAAATCATCAACGCAAGAGACGTACTCGAAAGAGAAAGCTCAATCATTTCCGCAGCAAAGCAGGAAAAGGACAGCATTCTTGCAGAGGCACGCAAGCAGGAGCTTGAAACAGTAAACAAGGCAAAGACCTATTACACAGACACAGTAAAGCAGGCTCAGGACGATGCAGCCGCAATCATTGCAAAGGCAAAGCAGCGCGCTCAGGAGCTTGTTGAGGAAAGCAACATCTATAAGATGGCAAGAGAAGAAGCCGAGAGAATCAAGGAAAACACCGAAAGAGAAACTCAGGCTATGATTGCAAAGGCAACAGACGAATGCGATACTCTTAAGGAGCACGCAAAGCAGTACGCTATTTCTGTTACAGAAGGCGCACGCAACTTCGTTGCAAGCTCACTTGCAGGCTATCAGGGTATTGCTATGACAAACCTTGACCAGATCAACAAGGTTAACACTCAGTTCCAGACAGAGTATGCCGCTCAGGTAAGAGCACTCGGCATTGACGAATAATATCGTACAGAAGCACCCTTCGGGGTGCTTTTTTTATAGTCAGTAATCGGTAGCCAGGGTGAAAGTAAGGTTATTTTTATAAAGGATATTGATTTTTATATTCCATTGTGGTAATTTGTACCTATAGATATTCAAACGGTACTCTTTGTAAAAGCTAAAGGAGGAGAAAAATGAAAAAGGTAGGTTTATTTATTGCAGTAACCGTTATGCTCGTACTTTTTGCATTTTCGGTCAGCGCGAAAACGAATGGGTATTATACCTATGAGGTTGAAAACGGTGAGGCTACCATAACCGATGTTGACACATCTATCAGCGGTGAGGTTACGATACCGTCTAAATTAGGTGGGTATAGTGTTACAAGCATTAGCTATGAAGCATTCTATGGTTGCTCAAGCCTCACAAGCATTACAATCCCAAACAGTGTAACAAGCATTGGCGAATATGCATTTCGCGATTGCACAAGCCTTACAAACATAAAATTGCCCGACAACCTAACATCCATAAGTAATTCTGCTTTCAAAGGTTGCACAAGCCTTAACAGTATAACAATTCCATACAGCATAACATCTATTGGTGCTTCTGCATTTGAGGGGTGCGCAAGCCTTACAAGCATAAAATTACCCGACAATCTAACATCCATAGGCAATTCTGCATTCCGCGGCTGCATAGGTTTCACCAACATAATAATCCCGGACTCTGTAACTTCTATAGGGGTAGGTGCATTTTATAAATGTACAAGCCTTACAAGTATCACTCTACCTTTTGTTGGTTCTTCCAGAACGGCTAACGGAACATCTGACGCTGTATTCGGTTATATATTCGGAAAATCTATTAGTAATGCTTCCGGTACAACATGTCAATATTATGATAGCAACTCTTATTATTATTATCATATACCTTCATCTATTTGTTCTGTAACAATAACCGATGATACCTCTATTCCTTATGGAGCTTTTTATGGTTGTACAAACATAAAAAATATTACAATTCCTAACAATGTAAGTCGAATAGGCGGATCTGCATTTTATAACACAGGTTACTATAATAATTTATCAAATTGGGACAGCAAAGTGCTTTATATTGATGATTATCTAATAGAAGCCATAGATTCAATAACCTCATGCGATATTAGGAAAAACACAAAATTAATCGCTGACTTTGCCTTTAAAGATTGTAAAAAACTTAAAAGCATAGAAATACCTGAAGGAGTAACATCAATAGGCTGGTCGGCATTTAGAATGTGCACAAGGCTCACCAGCATCATAATTCCTGATGGTGTGAAATCGATATCACCTTATACTTTTTATTGTTGTTTAAACCTTACCGACATTAAAATCCCCGATAGTGTAACATCAATAGGATATGGTGCATTTAGAAGTTGCAAAAAACTCGAGAGCATCACAATTCCCGACAAAGTAAAATCGATAGGGTCTCACGCATTTTATTATTGCCAAGAACTTGCAAGTTTAACAATTCCTGACAGCGTAACATCAATAGGAACTTACGCTTTCTATCACTGCACAAACCTCAAAGACATCACTCTCCCTAACAGCATAACATCTATCGCATCTCACGCATTTTATGGTTGTACAAACCTTACAGATATCAACCTTCCTAACAATATAACATCAATAGGAGATTATTCCTTTTCTAGCTGCACAAACTTAAAAAATATCACCATACCCGATAATGTAACATCAATAGGAGCTTATGCTTTCACAAATTGCAAAGCAATTTCAAGTATAGTTTTTCCTGTTTGTTTAAAAAGTATAGAAGAGTTTGCTTTTTCAAACACAAATATTAGTTATGTTTTCTATGGCGGCAAGGAAGAAGATAAACAGAACACAACCATTGCTATGAAAGGAAATGATAAATTAGTTTTTGATGCCGTGTGGCACTATGAGGCTGCAGACCACTTTGGTAAGACCGTTTTAACAAAAGCGACTGTTTCTTCCGATGGCAAGAGTGTTACAACATGTTCAATATGTGGCGATATAATAACCAAGAAAATCCCCAAAATCTCCTCCGTCACCCTTTCAAAGGAAAACTACATCTACGACGGCAAAAACAAAACTCCCAAGGTAACAGTTAAGGATTCAAGCGGGAAAGTACTCACAAAGAATGTTGACTACAAGCTTACCGTTGCTTCAAAGAGAAGCGGTATAGGTCGCTACACCGTCAAGGTTACATTTATGGGCAACTACTCAGGCTCAAAGAATGTGTACTTCTACATCAAGCCCGGCAAACCTGCATCTGTGAAGTCAGCTTCACAAACAACAAGCTCTGTTAAGCTTTCATGGTCAGCAGTTGACGGTGCGGCAGGCTACACAGTTTATCGCTATAGCCCCTCAAAGAAGGTTTATTTGAAGGCTGGTACAACAGAAGGCACATCACTTACCGTAAAGAGCCTTTATGCAGGCACAAAGTACACCTTCCGAGTTGTTGCCTACGGTAAAACAAGTGCAGGCAAGATATTCGACAGTGACAGCTATGCACTTCTCAAGACCGCAACAAAGACAGCCACACCTACTCTTTCAAAGGTAACAACCACAAAGGGTAAGGCAGTGCTTACTCACACAAATGTGAGCGGTGAAACAGGCTATACAGTATACTACTCAACCAACAAGGATAGCGGCTTCAAGAAATATGCAAACTTCAAGGCTGATACAACAACCTGCAGCATCACAGGTCTTACAAGCGGCAAAACCTACTATTTCAAGGTAAGAACATATATCAAAACCAACAGCGGTTATGTCTATTCCGATTGGAGCAACATAAAAGGCGTAAAAGTCAAATAAACAAGCAAAACGCTCCCTCCACATCACGTGGAAGGAGCGTTATAATTTTTTAGATTTGTAACAGAAAATTTATCCTCTCTGAGGTTGACCTGTAAGGGAGTTTTGGTGTAAAATCAGAAAAGGAAGAAAAATTCCAATAATTTTAAGGAGAAAAATAAAATGGCAAACAGATTTGTACTTAACGAAACATCTTATCACGGCAAGGGCGCAATCAATGAAATTGCAACCGAAATCAAAGCAAGAGGCTTTAAAAAGGCTTTTGTCTGCTCAGACCCGGACCTTATCAAGTTTGAGGTTACAAAAAAGGTGACCGATATTCTTGACGGAGCTGAAATTGCTTATGAAATCTATTCAAACATCAAGCCTAATCCCACTATCGAAAACGTACAGACGGGTGTAGAAGCCTTCAAGGCAAGCGGAGCTGACTGTATCGTTGCAATCGGCGGCGGCTCTTCAATCGACACTGCAAAAGCAATCGGCATCATTATCACAAACCCCGATTTTGCCGATGTACGTTCACTTGAGGGTGTTGCCCCCACAAAGAATCCCTGCGTTCCCATTATCGCAGTTCCCACAACCGCCGGTACAGCTGCCGAGGTAACAATCAACTATGTTATCACCGACGCTGAAAAGGACAGAAAGATGGTTTGTGTTGACGTACACGATATTCCCGTTGTTGCAGTCGTTGACCCTGATATGATGGCTTCAATGCCCAAAGGTCTTACCGCCGCTACAGGTATGGATGCTCTCACTCACGCTATCGAGGGTTATATCACCAAGGGTGCATGGGAAATGAGCGATATGTTCCACATCAAGGCTATCGAAATTATCGCAAAGAGCCTTCGCGGAGCAGTTGAAAACACAACAGAGGGCAGAGAAGGTATGGCTCTCGGTCAGTACATCGCAGGCATGGGCTTCTCCAACGTAGGTCTCGGTATCGTTCATTCAATGGCTCATCCTCTCGGCGCACTTTATGACACACCTCACGGCGTTGCAAACGCTATTATCCTTCCCACCGTTATGGAATACAATGCTCCCGAAACCGGCGAGAAATACAGAGATATCGCAAAGTCTATGGGCGTTGTGGGTACAGATACAATGTCAATCTGCGAAGCAAGAAAGGCCGCTATCGACGCAGTTAAAAAGCTTTCGGCAGATGTGGGCATCCCCGCTGACCTTAAGGATATTGTAAAGACAGAGGATATTGACTTCCTTTCACAGTCAGCCTTTGACGATGCTTGCCGTCCCGGCAACCCCAGAGATACAAGCGTTGAAGAAATCAAGGAGCTTTATCTCAGCCTTATGTAAGCTTTTAAACTGCTGAGGCATAGCAAAAATAATAACGCTCCCTCCACATCACGTGGAAGGAGCGTTTTTTATGCATCTTTTCAGCCTTCGCATCTGAGCTCAATGAGCACTGCCTCAGGGCGGTTGTAAAACCTCAGGGGTATAATGCTGTTTCCGATGCCTCTGCTTATTATCATATCGGTGTTATCCCTTGTGTGAAGTCCCTCGCAGTATTTCGGGAAGAGACCCTGATCGGGAGCAAATATGCCGCCGATAAAGGGAAACCTGAACTGACCTGCGTGGGTGTGCCCCGAAAGAACAAGGTCGATATCCCTTTCGGCGTAGACCTCAAAAAGCTCGGGTCTGTGTGCAAGCAGAAGGGTGAAGTCGCCGTACTCAAAGCCGTCAAGCCTTTCCGCCGTCATATCAGAACCATAGCCGTTCTGCCCGCCGCTGAAGGCAGGGTCGCTGAGACCTATAAGGGAAATTCTTTGTCCCAACCTTTCAATATAAATCTGCTCATCATCGAGTACTCTCACACCTTCCTGCAGTAGCTTTTCCCTGAAGCTGTCGTACTCCTCTGTCCACGCCTCGTGGTTGCCCGTAACATAGTAGCAGGGCGCTGTTTTCATTGCCTCACGGACAAAGTCAAGAGCGACTGCCGTATCCGTTTTATAGCCGTCGATGAGGTCCCCCGTTATTGCAATTATATCGGGCTGTGCCTGCCTTATCATTTCAAGGAGCTTTTCGTTACCCTCTCCCATCTCCGTGTTGTGAAGGTCGGAGATCTGTACTATTCTCAGGCCGTCAAATTCCTCGGGAAGTCTTTCACTGTATATCTCATAGCGGCTCATTTCAAGAGCTCTGTTGCCGCCGACAGTAAAGCCTGCAGCAAGGTACACAAAAAACAGGGACAGAACAATACCGAGGATTACTTTTTTCTTTCTTTTCATAATTTTTCCTTTCACGGTACAAAAAGGAGCTGCCGCATCAGCATGCAACAGCCCTTACTTTTTTATTCCGCCGCAAGTGCGTCGAGCGACTGCTTCTTGAGGTACGCATTGATGAAGCCGTCGATTTCACCGTCCATAACGGCGTTGATGTTACCCATTTCGAAGCCCGTTCTGTGGTCCTTGGCGAGAGTGTAGGGCATAAATACATAGGAGCGGATCTGGCTGCCCCAGCCGATTTCCTTCTGCTCACCCTTGATATCCTCAATCTTGTCAAGATGCTCTCTTTCCTTGATTTCGATGAGCTTTGACTTGAGCATTCTCATACAGACCTCTCTGTTCTGATGCTGGCTTCGTTCAACCTGGCAGGAAACTACGATGCCTGTGGGCTCGTGGATAAGACGTACTGCAGAGGAGGTCTTGTTAACCTTCTGTCCGCCTGCACCCGAAGCACGGTAAACCTCCATCTTGATATCCTCTTCACGGATTTCAACCTCAACGGTATCGTCGATTTCGGGCATTACCTCAAGAGATGCGAAGGAGGTATGTCTTCTTCCCGAGGAGTCGAAGGGAGAAACACGGACAAGTCTGTGAACACCCATTTCACTCTTAAGGTAGCCGTATGCATTTTCACCCTCGATAACAACGGTAGCAGACTTGAGACCTGCTTCGTCACCGTCGAGGAAGTCAACTGTTGTAAACTTGAAGCCGTGCTTTGTTGCCCACTGACCGTACATACGGAAAAGCATCTGACACCAGTCCTGAGCCTCAGTACCGCCGGCACCTGCGTGGAAGTTAAGAATAGCATTATTGTTATCGTACTCACCTGAAAGAAGGGTTGCAAGAGTCTGCTTTTCAAGCTCAACCTCAACAGCCTTCACGCTCTCCTCACAGTCGGGGAGAAGGTCAAGGTCGCCCTCCTCGTCGGAAAGCTCAATCATAACAAGAGCATCCTCGTAAGCGGTCTTAAGATCCTCATATGCCTTTGTCTTATTTTTGAGTGCAGCAATTCTCTGAAGCACCTTCTGTGAATTAGCAAGGTCGCCCCAAAAATCCTCTGCCGCTGTTTTTTCTTCAAGCTGAGCGATTTCCTTTGCCATTTCCTCAAGACCGAGAGCCGAAGCAAGCTCTGTGAGAGGCTTCTCGCTCTCAAGAAGTCTGAGTCTTAATTCTTCAAACTGAATCATATAAATATATCCTTTCAATAAACTTCGGTTCAATATAAAAGTTATTTTTAAATCATAAAAACCACCTGAACAAAATAATCCTTTTACATTATACACATTTATTTGTAAAGAGCAACACATTTAATAAAATTTTATGTTGTTTTTAAGGAAAAATGATACTGTAGCTTGGATATCTGCCCGATAAAAGTATTTATTTTCATAAAATCGTTGCTTTTATCATAAAAAAGGGATAAAATAATAAAGATATACTAAAACAAAGGAGAAAGCTATGAAATATACAAACTCCGTATGTGACGGCTGCGGATTACCCCTCAGAGATGATGATGATGTGGTTGTCTGCCCCGAGTGCGGTACACCCCAGCACAGGGAATGCTATAAAAAGGAAAACCGCTGTGTGAATGAGCACAGACACAGTGAGGATTTCGAGTGGAAGCCTGATACAGTACCCGCTGACGCTCCTTCACAAAGCAACGTCTCAAGCAGCAGCGAAATGCTCCCCTGCCCCTCCTGCGGTCATATGAACCCGAGAGACGCAAAAAGATGCGAAAGCTGCTCAATGAAGCTGATTGTTTTCGGCATGAACCTTGCAGAAGCCTCAGAGCAGCAGAGACCTGACTCAGACAGAAGCAGTGACCTTCCCGACTATGAGCCGCCCTACACTCTCGGTCAGGGCGACGGCTTTGATAACTCAGAAAAGGAAGCTCTTCCCGGACCCGCCACAGAACAGGAGTCCTTTCCGCCGATGTCTCAGATGCCCTTCGGTCAGCCTGAGCAGAGCTTTCCCGGACCGGATATGCAGGGTGCAGATGCAAGGCGGCGTCTTATCTTCCGCTTCTTAGGTGCGAACACGGGAAAATTCATAAACGCCTTCGGTAAAATCGAAGCAAGGTCGGGCATCACCTTCAACTGGGCAGCCTTCTTCTTCGGTCCCTATTGGTTCTTTTACCGCAAGCTCTATAAGCCCGGCATCGTTTTCGCCACCCTTTCAATAGTCCTTTCGGTGATTTTCACCCCGAAGCTTCAGCCCTTCCTTGAAGCCTTTTATACCCACGGCTACGAGCTTCTGAATAATCCCGAGCTTTTTGCCACGGTTGAGTCGGTCTATCCCTATATTCTGGCATTCAACGGCGCAAACCTTGCTTTTTCACTTATTTCGGCCCTTGTTGCCTACCCTCTTTACAAGAAGTACACCGAACAATCCGTTGACAGAATTATGTCCTCACCCTCGTCTCAGGTCGGTCTTTCCCTCCTCAGAAAGCTTGGCGGTACCTCCTTTTTATCAGCCGGTGCATGCTACCTTCTGATGGATATGATTATGACCCTTGTGGGAATGATAATGTACGGCTAAAAGGATTTATTAACAAAATATCTTATTTCTTTCTATTGACAAAACTGCGAAAATTAGGTATGTTATTATAAGATACTTTATAAAAACATTTTGGAGGAGAGTTCCGGATGAATCAGAAATATAAAACCATAATATCTATAATTCTTGCCGTGTGGATCTTTGCTATGGGCGTTGTAGTAGGTAAGGATATCGGTACCGAGGCATCTATGGCAAGCGGTACTCAGCAGACTGAGGCACCTGTTGTAGGCGAGAAGCCCACAAAGCCCAGCTTCGGCACAAACAACGGCGGTACAACCGACAACAACGGCGGTGCTACCAACAACGGCGGTGCTACCAACAACGGCGGTACAACCGATAACGGCGGCAACAACCAGCCTGCCCCCTCAGATCCTACTCAGTATTCCGATGAGCAGATCGTTCAGATGATGAATTATTACGTAAACCTTGTCAAGGCTGAGCCCAATATGAGCGCTACCAAGAGTGAGGCAATCAAGGTTACCGTTACAGACTGCTCCGTTCCCTCTCTCGTAGGCACCATCAACGGCATCGTTGACGGTCTTATCGGCGGTGAAAACGAAACCTTCAACTACACCTTTGCAAACAACTATGTTTCAAGCACAAACGACCCCGAGGCTTCAACAAGCAATACCCCCTTCTCACTTATTCCTCCTACAAATAAGGAATTCAAGGTAAGCATGGAAGGTATTGTTGATGCGAGTGCAACAGTTGACGCAAACGGTAACGTTACATACACTGTTATTCTCGTTCCCGAAGACACAACCCTCAGCTCACCGGAGCCCTTCTATAACGCAACTGCCATCGGTTATCTTAACCTTGCAGGTCTTGATATATCTCCTGCAAAGATTTCACAGGCAGATATGCACTACCCCGGTTCAACCGTTTCCGTAACCGTTGACGCAAACGACAGAGTTATCAAGCTTTACAACAAGCTTCCTATGACAGGCGACGGTAAGGCTTCTCTCGGTCTCAGCGGTGAAGCTTCCTTCGAGGGCGCTCTCGACGAAACCTGGGAATTCACATACTGATAAAATAAAGGTCGGTGAAAACCGACCTTTTCTTTTTATTCTTTATCTATAAGAGTGAAACGGTTTTTTTCAAAGCTTATGAGTCCCTCGTCACGCATTCTGCAAAGCTCCTTTGAAAGAGCACTGCGGTCAACGGAAAGATAGTCTGCAAGCTGCTGACGGTTAAAGGGTATATGAAACTCCGCACTGCGGTTTTCCGCCGCCTGCTGTGAGAGATAGGAAATAAGCTTTTCGCGGGTGCTCCTCTTTGACATATGCCCCATTTTCTGAAGCAGAGCGATATTCTTTTCGGATATGGCAAAAAAGAGATTCTGTATCACCGCAGAATGAAATCTGCAGGCAGAGGAGCAGACCGTAAGAAGGCGGCTTATATCAAAAAGCAACAGAGTGCTTTCCTTCACGGCGACAACATCGTTGAGGCTTGTCTCACCCACAGCCGCATAAGCCTCGCCGAGCATCTCTCCCTCACCGACAGCACTGACTATGCTTGCGTTGCCCCAATAATCGTCACGGCGGATATGAAGCGAGCCGCTTATGACAATGATTATCTTATTCATTTTATCGCCCTGACGGATAACATACTCCCCTTTTGCATACTTTCTTTCGCTGACCTGAAAGCAGCTGAGCATCGCTTGCGTATCACTGTCCTCAAGGCCGCGGAAAAGCTTGGTATTTCTCAGAACAGGTAAATATTTTTTCATAAAGCCCCTCTTTTCGTTGCAAAAACAACATACATTCTGTTGTAATCATATTATAATAGTCACAGAAAGTCAATAAGCTTTCACTTTTAAGCTTCAGGAGGAACAAATTATGATAAGAAAAATAATAAAAATAGACGAAGAAAAATGTAACGGCTGCGGAGCCTGCGCCGCCGCCTGCCACGAGGGCGCAATAGAGATGATTGACGGTAAGGCAAGGCTGACAAAGGAAAACTACTGCGACGGTCTCGGCGACTGTCTTCCCGCCTGCCCCACGGGTGCAATCAGCTTTGAGGAGAGAGAAGCACCTGCCTATGACGAGGCAGCGGTGCTTGCCGCAAAAAGCAAAGCTCAGCCTCAGGAGCTGCCCTGCGGATGTCCCGGCACTAACTCGAAGGCTATCCGCCGTGACCCTTCTCCCGTAGCCTTGCAAAGCTGTGCCGTAACAAGTCAGCTTAAGCAGTGGCCCGTACAGATAAAGCTCGTACCCGTAAACGCACCCTATTTTGAAAATGCAAGGCTTCTCGTTGCCGCCGACTGCACCGCCTTCGCTTACGGAAACTTCCACAACGAGTTTATCCGCAATCACATCACTCTCATCGGCTGTCCCAAGCTTGACGAGGGAGACTACGCTGAAAAGCTTACGGCTATCATCAGAAGCAACAACATCCTCAGCGTGACCGTTGTCAGAATGGAGGTACCCTGCTGCGGCGGAATAGAAAACGCAGTGCGCCGTGCTCTTCAGGCAAGCGGAAAATTTATCCCCTGGAATGTGGTGACGGTTTCCACCGACGGCAGACTCCTCGACTGAAAAATAAGAAGTCTGTGATAAACTGTTTTATATATTTAAAGCAGATATTTTCAGTATAATACCTACTGAAAATACCTGCTTTTTCTTTTCGGTCTGCCCTCTGTGCGGCAGCTCATTTATCGCTTTTTGGTTGTTTCGTCTTTATTTCGGTCTGTTGTATCATCGCCCTCAAGCATTTCGCTGATATCGGTAATTGCTTCCTGAAGAGCGCCCTCTCCCGTCTGTCCCGTAACGTTGCCGTTTTCTGTAAGGTCATCCATTATGCCCTGAGCATCGTTTTTGCCGTCTTCAACCGCATCGGATACGTCATCTCTCATTGATGTAAGCTCATCCTTCACTTCATCCTTCATTTCCTCTTCCTTCTTACCGCAGGCAACAAAGAGCGTGAGCACTAAAATTGCCGACAGCGCTATGGCTGTAATTCTTTTCATAAAAAGACTCCTTTTCATAAATTCAATTTATGCTTATGCTTATTTTTGGCCGTTTATTCTCATTTATTCATTTTGTTGAAATCTTCCATAAAAAAAGCCGCTTTCTCGGTTGACTTAACCGCCGCAGAGTGATAAAATTACAGGTGTATATACTAACCTATACGAAAAGGAGAAAATTATGAGTTCGAAAATTGAAAAGCCCAACAAGAATCCCTTGTGGCAGACAACACAAAGTGAGCGCCAGAGCTACTATCTTTACTTTTTCGGTCAGAATATGATTTACAGCCTTCTTGCAGGCTTTCTGACCACCTACCTTGTTTTTAAGGAAATCGACCCGGTTATGTCCGGTATCGTTGTTACCATAGTCAAGGTATGGGACGCAGTAAACGATGCCATCTTCGGCGTAATTTTTGACAAAGTCAAATTCAAAAGCGGTCAGAAATACATTCCCTGGCTGAAAATTGCCTGTGCTCTTACTCCTGCGGCTACAGTTGCGGTTTTCATTATCCCCTCTGCAGCGCCCGAAATGGTGAAGCTTATATGGTTCGCCCTTGCATACATCATCTGGGATACCGCATACACCATCTGTGATGTGCCCGCCTTCGGCATCATCACCGCTATGACCGACCAGATTGAAGAAAGAAACACAATACTTTCTCTCAAGGGCATCACCGGCGGTATCGGCTCCGCACTTACAACAGTACTTGTAACACTTTTCATCGGTCAGACAATCAATATCGGCTACGGACCCACAGCTATCATCATTGCAGTTGTTGCCGCAGCAACTATGTTCCCCGTATGCAAAAAGTGTAAGGAAAGAAACAAGCCCATCGAGGAAGAGCAGTTCACCGTACGCAGTATGATAAAATACGTTGTACACAACAAGTATCTTCTTATCTACTACCTCGGTTATATCTTCTATTCCGGTGCACAGACCTATACGGCGCTTAACCTTCTCACAGCATACTATATCTTCGGAGACGAGCTTATTTCTCTCGTTACAGGTACGGTTGCTGCAGTGCCTCAGCTTGTTATGGCTCTTTTCGTACCTAAAATCATCAGAAAGATTGATAAATTCACCCTTTTCAAGATTTGCGTTGTTGCAACTATCGCTCTTTCCGTGCCTCTTTATTTTGCACAGAACAGCCTCATTCTTTTCATCATCACATTCATGCTCCGTTCAGTTCCCCTCGGTGTTGTAGGTGTTCTTTCCTTCACCTTCACTCCCGACTGTGCCGAGTACGGTAAATTCTCGACAGGTACAGAAGCAAAGGGCATCACCTTCGCAATCCAGACCTTCGCTGTTAAGCTTGCCGCTGCTATTTCAAGCGGTCTCGGACTTATCCTTCTCGGCCTCTTCAAGTTTAAGACAAAGTTTATGGGCTCAGAAATAGCAAACATCGATAAGCTCGTTGAAGAGGGTCTCGTAAAACTTCAGGAGGACGGCGCAGTCAAAATCGAAACCTTCGCAAACTATCAGGCTATCGACGCCGCTTCAATGCAGACCGAACAAGCTATCAACGGTCTCTGGTTTACCTATAATGTAGTACCAATCATAGGTCTCGTTATTGCTCTCGGCATCTGGTTCTTCTACAGACTCAAGGATAATCAGGT
>JAZULG010000030.1:0-2146 GCA_045603005.1 Acutalibacteraceae bacterium | reverse complement strand
GCCGCAGTAACCACAAGAGGCTTCAAGGAAGAGGAAATGAAGCTCATCGCTCATTGGATAAAGGATGTTATTGCTGATTTTGACGGCAACAAGGAAAGAATCACAAAGGAAGTTGAAGCACTTTGCAAGAAGTTCCCCATTTATTAAATAAAGGTTGAATAAGAGGGAACGGAGTTTGCCCTCTCAGTCACGGCCTTCGGTCGCGACAGCTCTCCCAAAGGGAGAGCCAAGCTGCAGATCTTTAAATTTAAACAGACAAATCTCGCCTCTCCCCTTGGGGGAGCTGTCCGTGAGGACTGAGGGGGCAACTTATTCCCTAATCCCTAGTCCCTAATCCCTAGCGGCGGACCGTCGGGGACGCCGATCCCTACTAATCCCTAATCCCTAAACACAAAGGAGTTACCTATGAAAATAATGGTTGTAGGCGGTGGCGGACGTGAACACGCCATCATCAAAAAGCTCAAGGAAAACAAAGAAATTACAGAAATCTTTGCTCTCCCCGGTAACGGCGGTATTGCCGCTGACGCTACATGCGTAAATATCGGCGCAAAGGATATCGAGGGCATTACAGCCTTCGCAAAGGAAAATGCAATTGACTACGCAGTTGTTGCTCCCGATGACCCTCTTGTACTCGGCTGCGTTGATGCTCTCACCGAAATCGGTGTCCCCTGCTTCGGCCCCGCAAAGAATGCGGCTATCATCGAGGGCAGTAAGGTTTTCTCAAAGAATCTTATGAAGAAGTACGGCATTCCCACCGCAGAGTACGAGGTATTCACAGAGCTCGAGGCTGCTCTCACTTATCTCGAAACCGCTCCCATTCCCACAGTTATCAAGGCTGACGGTCTGGCTCTCGGTAAGGGCGTTATCATCGCTATGACCCGTGACGAGGCTAAGCAAGCAGTACGCTCAATGATGGAGGATAAGGTCTTCGGCGAAAGCGGAAGTCAGGTTGTTGTTGAGGAATTTCTCACAGGCCCCGAGGTTTCAGTTCTCTCCTTCACCGACGGCAAGACTGTTGTCCCTATGATTTCATCAATGGATCACAAGCGTGCAAAGGATAACGATGAGGGTCTCAACACCGGCGGTATGGGTACTGTTGCTCCCAACCCCTATTACACAAAGGAAATTGCCGACGTTTGTATGGAAACAATCTTCCTTCCCACAATCGAGGCTATGAATAAAGAGGGCCGTACCTTCAAGGGCTGTCTCTACTTCGGTCTTATGCTCACCGAAAAGGGTCCCAAGGTAATCGAATACAACTGCCGCTTCGGTGACCCCGAAACTCAGGTTGTGCTTCCCCTTCTCGAAAGCGACCTTCTCACAGTTATGAAGGCTACAACAGAGGGTACACTCGCTGAAACTGAGGTTAAATTTGCTTCTAAAAACGCCTGCTGTGTTATTATGGCATCCGACGGCTATCCTCAGAAGTATGACAGCGGCTTCGAGATGAATATCCCCGCTGAAATCGCAGACAGCGTTTATGTTGCAGGTGCAAAGCTCGATAGTGGCGTACTCAGGACCGCAGGCGGCAGAGTGCTCGGTGCTACTGCAGTTGAGGATACTCTCGAGGAGGCAATCGACAGTGCTTATGCACTCGTTAAGAAAATCTCATTCAGGAACGCTTATTACAGAAACGATATCGGACAAAAGGCTCTTCAGGCTTTGAAATAAACTATACCGGAGGAAAAAGCAAATGGTTTACCGTATATTTGTAGAAAAGAAGGCAGGTCTCGACAACGAGGCAAAGGGTCTTCTTTCTGAAGCAAAAAATCTTCTCGGCATCAGCTCTCTTGAGGACATCCGTCTCTTCAATCGCTATGACGCCGAAAACATCACAGAGGAATTATTCGACTACGCCGTAAAGACAGTATTCTCCGAGCCTCAGCTTGATAATGTGTCCGAAAGCGTTGAAATTCCTGAGGCATACGTTTTTGCAGTTGAAGCACTCCCCGGTCAGTTTGACCAGAGAGCAGACTCTGCAGCACAGTGTATTCAGATTATTTCTCAGGGTGAGCGTCCACTTATACGTACCGCAAAGGTATATGCTCTTTACGGTAAGCTTACTGAAGCAGAAATTGAAGCGTTCAAGAAACACGTAATCAATGCCGTTGAAAGCCGTGAAGCAGCTCTAAGTCGGAGGCCAAGC